>VYDD01000458.1 GCA_009843625.1 Gammaproteobacteria bacterium
GCGATGGGGTCGGGAAGGTCATGATCACCCTCGGGGCAACACGGAAGCCGATTGGTGTAGGCTGGAAGTACACAACCGCCTCGGATATGTTCTGGAACCCGGAGAGGGGCGAGTGGCTCGGTCAGGCCATCACGCAGGGGGTGAACAAGCCATGAAGAACGGGGACGGCCGGGAACGCATGTTTTCGACGGCGGCCATCGTCGCCCTCGTGCTGCTATCTGGATGCAAGAGCTGGCATCCGGTGACGGACACCCCGGAGAGCTGGATCGCCCGCGAGAACCCTCCGGAGGTCCGCCTGACGGCCGAAACCGGAGACCAGATGACGATCCGGCGCCCGATCGTGGTGAACGACTCGATCGTGTCGGCGTCCGCCCGGGTGGCGGTCGGACCATTCGCGCCCCCCAGGCGTGGCGTGCGGTTGTCGGACGTGCACGGCTTCGAGGTCCCGCGGTTCGACCCGGTCAAGACGGCCGGTATGGCCGCCGGCTTCCTGGCGATTTCCATCAGCTGGGCGCGAACCGTCGGCAGGCACGGCGGCGGGCAGCAGACCCCCGAGCCGCCGGTGGTGAAACTCGCGCCCGGCTTTCGGTTCATCTGGAGCGTGATTCCATGACCGGATCGCCACACGCCCGGCCGCGGCAACGCGACAGCCACGCCATGTGCAGTTGGCGGGGGCGTTCTCCATTCCCGGCCATGGCGCGTGCCTGGACCTCGGCAGCCATGCTGGTCCTGTGCGCGTGCGGCGACGCGACGGGACCCACCCTGAGCCCCGGCGAGCGCTGCGGCTCGGACTCGAGCGCGATCCCGACCTTCGCCGATCCGGCACTCGAAGCCGGCGTGCGCGCAGCACTCGACCTCGCTCCGGAGGAATCGCTCACCTGCGGACGCGTGGCTTCCCTCGAGTCCCTGGGGGTCAACGCCACAGGGGTCCGCAACCTTTCGGGAATCGAAAACCTGACCGGCCTCACCGAACTTCTGGTTGCTCAGAACGGCATCGAGGACCTGGGACCGCTTGCCGCGCTGACCGGTCTCGAGTACCTGGACGTGCGCGAGAATTCGATCACGGATCTGAGCCCGCTTGCCGGGCTGACCAGCATGTTCGCGCTCAGCTTCGGCGAAAACCAGGTTTCCGACCTGTCGGCCGTCCGCAACATGAGCCAGCTCGAACAGCTCGGCGGGTCGCACAACCGGATCAGCGACCTCACGCCGCTGGCGGGACTCGAAACGCTGCTGCGGCTGGAGCTCTACAACAACGACATCACCGACCTCGGCCCTATCGGCGGCCTGTGGACGCTTCAGACGCTGGATGTCGGTCGGAACACGGTTCCCGACTTGTCGGCCCTGACCGAACTCGACAACCTTCTCATCATCGGCCTCGAGCGGACCACGGTTACCGACCTCAGCCCGCTCGTCGACATGATCCTGCTGTCCTTCCTGGTGTTGGACGACAACCGCGAATTGAGCGACATCCAGCCCCTGATCGACAACCCGGGGGTCGGCCGGGACGACACGGTTTGGCTTGAGCGCACGGCCGTCTCCTGCGAGGACATCGAGATGCTCAGGGCGAAGCGCGCCACTGTGACGTCGAACTGCCCGTAGGTGGCTGCCGGCGCGGGCTCCGGTAGCGCTACGCTGAATCCGTCGCCTCTTCCTCAAGATGGGAGGCGGCTACATCCACCAACTCCCGCGCCCCGGCGAAGAGCGGTGTGCGCTGGTGAATGTGCCGGGGACGAATGTCGAGGATGTCCTCGGTGCCGTTGGTGGCCCTTCCTCCCGCCTGCTCCATGATCAGCCCCATCGGCGCCGCTTCGTACATCAGGCGCAGCTTCCCCTCCGGCTTCCCCCGGAAGGCGGGGTACATGAAGAGCCCGCCCACCAGCAGGGTGCGGTGGATGTCGGCCACCAGCGAGCCGATGTAGCGCGCCGAGAAGCCCTTGGCTCCCTCCGGCGGAGCCTTCTTGAAGTGGCGCACAAGCTCGTGCTGGCGAGGATCCCACCGGCGCGTGTAGGCCTCGTTGGTCGAATAGTGCAGAGCAGACGGCGAGGGGATCCGGATGTCACGCCGATTCAGGAGGAACTCGCCGCTCTCGGGGTCGCGGATGAAGCCGTGCACGCCCCGCCCGCTGGTGTAGACCAGCACCGTGGCGGCTCCGTAGAGGATGTAGCCCGCGGCGATCTGGTCGCGGCCGGGACGGAGGATTTCCGTGAGAGAGAGACCGGAACCGCGCGCATTGCCGGACCGGGAGCGGGGCAGCAGGGAGAAGATGGTGCCAACCGGGACGTTCACGCCCAGGTTGGACGACCCGTCGAGCGGGTCCAATGCGAGGATGCAGCCCCCGTCGGGATGATTTGACGGAATCGGCATCAGGTCCTCGGCCTCTTCGGAGATGATGCAGCACAGCATCTCGGCATCGGCGACCTCCTCCACGACCGCGTTGTGGGCGTACTTGTCGATGCGGGTGGCGGCTTCGCCGTGGACGTTGCGGTCGCCCGTGCGCGGCAGGGTGCCGGTCAGTCCCGTGCGCGCCACCACCCGGGCGATGCGGGTGCCTGCGCGGGCGAGACCGGTGAGGACGTGAATCCAGTCCGGGGGTGTGGATGAGTGGGCAGCTTCCTCGCTTTCGAGGAACGCCCCGAGGGTGGGCACGAGCGTGCGAGAGCGCATTGGGTGGGGACGACGGAGAGGGGTGTGAGTGAGGATGCCTGGCGCAGCGCTGGCAATCTCGCACGAGCACGGGCTTCGGGACAGGGTTGGGGCCATCGGCATCGTGGCGCGGCTCGCCCCTCGCCTCAAGCCCGCATTATGTCAACAAACGAACATCGTAGGAGAAGTGACGAGACCCGATGAGGCGGACCCCGACGGCGTCCGGATGCATCGGATTCACGAGCACGTTGCTCTCTTCGGGAACGAGCACGGATGGAACCCGCAGCAGCAGCTCTTCCTCCCTCCTGGCCCAATCGTCACCGATCGCCCGGCACCGGGGCGGCGACGGAGTCTGCTGCCAATCGGTGGGCAGGGATGCGGGTGCGCAGGCCAGCTCGCTCACGTCGTCGGGAACACCTATGCGCAACGCAACCAGATCGTCCGGTGCGTCTTCCGCGTCGATGTGCACCAGGTATTCCAGAGCCGCGAGCGAAAGGTGGGAGGCCGCGTAGACCGCGGGCGTTCCGCGAGAAGTCCACCGTGCCCCGTAAAGGCGGGCCCCCTCGCCATCGAGTGCCACATGGGCCTCGCGGGTGATCCGCCAGAGTTCCAAGGGAGATTCAGCGTGTAGTGCGTGTGGCCTTCGCGCTACGCGCCCAGCCCATGCTCGATGCGCCCCAGCACCCGCTCCACGAGGCGGGCGCCCACATCGCTGGCCAGAAGATCCAGGGGCCGCCGACCCTGGAGGGCACGGTTGGGCCTGCGGAGCCATCGTCTTGCCTTGGCAGTGTCGCCGATGGCTTCTTCGGCCGAGGCCACGACGCGGACCACCCGGGTGAGGCGGTCCGACTGCTCGCTGCTCAACCGGCGGCCCAGGCGCTTCCTGTGGGCAAGCGTACGCCGTGGGATGACCAGATCATGAAGTTCGGTTGCGTGCAGAGCACCGCCCTTCACCACGCTCTCAACAGCTTGGACGGGCAGCCCGTAACGGACCGCATCCTCAAGATCCAGTTCGGACCGGATGTCGCGACCGAGAGCCTGCGGCCCGCCAAGATGTTCGGCCAGAGCCTGTGGGGTCATTCACCCTCCAGTGGCAATATTGCATAGGTATAATGGGCAAACGCCCGAACCGCGTCAAGGATTCCGTCCACGGGCGGCTAACACGCCGCGAGCACCGGGCAGCGTTCCACCGAGAGCGTGAAGTCCCCCGTGGGGAAGGCGCGGACGCGCACGACTCCCTGAAGGTCCGTGCGCGCGAGATCGACGCCGGCCCGCTCGAGGCGGTCGAGGATCTCCGCGTGCGGGTGTCCGTAGCGGTTGCGGGCGCCCGCCGAGACCACCCCCAGTTCGGGCTGGGTGAACTCGAGGAGTCTCCAGGAGGTCGAGGTGCGGCTGCCGTGGTGTCCCGCCTTCAGCAGGTCGAGGGGCGGGATGTGGCCCGCGGCCAGGAGCGCGTCTTCCACCGCGGCGGGAGCATCGCCGGGGAGAAGTGCGGTGAATTCGCCGTAGCGCAGCAACAGGACGACGGACTGGTCGTTGGCTTCTCCGCTGGCAACGGAGTCGGCGGCGCCCCCGGGATGCAGCACCTCCAGGGTGACGCCGTCCACGGAGACGCGATCCCCGGCGCGCGCGGCGAACCAGGTGGCGCCCCGGGCCTGAGCCCGCTCGAGGGCGGCTACGTAGGCGGGCCGTGCGGCGGGGGCTCCGGGGTCGAGGACGCGGAGCACGTCGAGTTCCGAGAGGACGGCGTTGGCGCCTCCGATGTGATCCAGGTCCGGGTGGGTGAGGATGAGCGCTTCCAGGCGCACGGCGCCTCGCCTTCTCAGGTAGGGGACGACGATGCGCGCTCCGGAGTCGAAGGTGCGCGAGCGTGGGCCGGTGTCGATGAGGATCCAGCGGCTGCCCGGGGTGCGGATGGCCACCGCATCACCCTGGCCCACGTCAAGGAAGACCAGCTCCATGGCACCACCGTTCCCGATGAGCGCGGGAATGGGCCAGGCCACCAGCGTGGCCGCCAGCGAGGCCACCAACACGGCCGCGCGCACCCGGGGACGGAGGCGCAGGGCAAGGCCCCGGACGACGAGCCAATAGATGGCCAGGGCGGCGGTGGCGGCCACGATCCACCAGCGGGGCGTCCACACGGCGGCCCCGGGAAGATCCACCACCAACGAGACGATGGCGCCGGCGAGCTGGAGAAACAGGTCGACACCCCCCGCGAAGATGCCCGCCAGGGGGAGAGAGATGAAGGAGAGCAGGATGGACAGGATCATTCCCGGGATGGCGGCCGCGACCAGCGGTCCGGCGACCAGGGTCACCGGAATGCCGGCGGTGGCGAAGTAGCCGAAGTGCCAGGCGACCAGCGGGAAGGTGGCGGCGGTCGCGGCGATCCCCGAGGCGAGGCCGGTGCGCAGCGCCGATGGAAGGCGGCCAAGCCGGCCCGTGCGCAGAACCCGGCTCACCGGGGGAGAGAGAAGGACGAGACCCGCCGCGCCCGCGAAGGAGAGCTGGAAGGCCACCGAGACGATCGCGTCCGGGCGGGCCGCGAGCAGGGCGATGAAGGCCGTGGCGAGCGCGCCCAGCGACGATACCCGGCGCCCCAGCAGGCGGCCCGCCGCCAGCGCCGCCAGGATGAAGGCCGCGCGGGTGGCTGCCACCGGGGAGCCGATGGCGAGCACGTAGGCCCAGCTGCCGCCGGCGGCCGCCAGCGGCGCGCGGCCGGGACCGAGCCCGATGCGGCGTGCTAGCAGGTAGAGGATGGCGGCCATCACCCCCACGTGGAAGCCGGAGATGGCGAGCAGGTGGGCGATGCCGGCGCGCGCCCACTGGTCGCGGACCTCGCGGGCAAGACGCTCGCGGCGGGCCAGGATGAGCGCCTCGCCGAGGCCGGCGCGGGCCGGGTACAGGACGTCGAGGCGCTCGCGTACGACGGCCCGCAGGCGCACGGCAAGCGGGACCGCCGGGGCCCCTGTGTCCACCTCGAGGGCGCGCACCACCAGGGTGCCCGCGTACTCGGGGGGCATGCCGCGGCGCAATGGACGCGCCAGCCACTGGCCGCGAATCACCAGCGACGCGGAGGCGGGTGGGGCTGAAACGTCCTCCCGGACGACCGCGCGCACCCGGGCGCGGCATCCCCCGGGCAGCCCTGAGCGGGCGATAAAGGGCGCCGCACCCTCCCCGGGCACGCCCTCGAAGTAGCCGCGCAACTCCAGGGTCGCGCCGTCCGGGATCGCGAGCTGGCAGCTGCGGGTGCGCGCGCCGGCCGAGGCCGTGCCGTGGAGCAGTCCGCCGCACAGGGCGAGAAGGAGACCGGTCGGGAGGGGCAGCGGGCGGAGGCGGGCTGGCCGGCTCGGCGGTGCGTCGGGGCCGGAGCGCGGCCATGCAAACTGCGGGCGCTCCCATGCGAATATGAGCCAGCAGAGCAGCGATCCGGCCAACACCGCCGGCGTGAGCCACGCCGGCAGGTGAACCAGGGCCGTCCCCAGCCCCAAGGCCAGGGCCAGCCAGGCTACCGGCGGAATCCAGGTGTTCGGCTGCCCTCCTCGGCCAGATTACACATTTTACGCAATTTACGTATTCTCGCCGCCCGCCGTGTCCTCCGCATCGAAGAGGTCGCGCTGGGTCAGGTCCGTAGCGCCCTCGGCGCGCGCCTCCTCGATGAGCCGGTCGCGCAGGATCTTGCGCACGCGCAGATCGGTGTGGAGCCCGGCCAGAAGCATCACCAGCATGCCCACCAGGAGCGCCGCAAAAGCCACCATCGTGACCGGGAACCGGTAGAACTGGGCGAACCCCAAGTCGAGCGTGATGCGCTGGTCGCCGTTATGCGCGGTAAACCAGATCACCAGCCCGACAAAGGCCGCCACTCCGGTCAGGGCCAGCCATCTGCTCAAGTCGGCTCCGGAGGCTGGGATCCGTTCGCCAGCCGGCGGCCCGTGAACGTGGCCCCGCTGGTTTCGGTGAGCTCGACGGTCGCGTACGCCCCCTCGAGGCTGGTGGGCGCGGAAAAGGCGACCACCTTTCCGCGCCGGGTGCGGCCCAGCATCTGCCCGGGACCCCGGGCTTCCTTCTCGACCAGCACCTCCTCGACCCGCCCCACCTCCGAGCGGTTGATCTCGGTCTGGACGGCACGGGCCACCTCGATCAGCTCGCGCAGGCGGGCCGCCGCCTCGCCGTCCTCGATGAACCAGTGCGCCGGCATGCGGGTCGCGGGAGTCCCCTCGCGGGGCGAGTAGCGGTAGGTGTAGACATCGTCGAAGCGGACCGTGCGCAGCAGATCCAGGGTGTCCTCGAAGTCGCTGCGGGTTTCGCCCGGGAAGGCGCAGATGATGTCGGTGGACAGCGCGATGTCGGGGATCGCCTCGCGCACCATCTCCACCCGCTCGAGGAAGCTCTCCACCGTGTAGCGGCGCAGCATGCGCTTCAGGGTGCGGTTGTTGCCGGACTGCGCGGGCAGATGCAGCTGCTCGCACACGGCGGGCTCGGAGGCCATCACCGCCACGAGTTCGGGGGTGACGTCGTTCGGGTGCGGCGAGGTGAAGCGCACTCGCCGGATGCCGGGGATGCGGGCAACGCCCGCGAGCAGGCGGGCGAAGCTCCAGTCCCCCCGGGCGTAGGAGTTCACGGTCTGTCCCAGCAGGGTGACCTCGGTGACTCCGGTGGCGGCGATGCCCCGGATCTCCGCCAGGACCTCCTCGGGACGGCGGTTCTTCTCGGGGCCGCGGACGTACGGGACGATGCAGAAGGTGCAGCGGTGATCGCAGCCGCGCTGGATCGGAACCCACGCCGAGATGCGCGACGTGCGGCGCTGCTCGAGGCCTTCGTAGTTCTCCGCCGGATCCAGGGAGAGGACCGAAAGGCGCCGTCCGGGCTCGGAGAGGGCGTCGAGCCGCTCGGGAAGCTCGCGGTATCCGTCGGGGCCCATCACCAGGTCGACGTAGGGAGCCCGTTCTAGAAGAGTGTCGCCCATGCGCTGGGCCATGCAGCCGGTGACGCCGATCACGAGATCGGGGTTGTCGCGCTTCAGGCCGTTCAACTGCGACACCCGGCCGAGGACGCGCCGTTCCGCGTGTTCACGGATGGCGCATGTGTTCACCAGAACCACGTCGGCCTGCCCCGGCGTCTCGGCCACGGCATAGCCTCGCCGCTCGAGAATGCCGGCCATCAGCTCGCCGTCGCTGATGTTCATCTGGCAGCCGTAGGTTTCGATGTATACGCGCTTGCGGGCGGCCAGGGGCAGCCGGACGGCCGTACCGGATCCTGTCGCGGCGGCGGTCTCGGGCCCGGCACCCACTAGAAGCTCGATGCCCGGAAGGAGAACGTGTATCGCGAGAACGACTCCGAGATCGAGTCCGTGGCGCGGGTGCCCCTCTCGTACGAGAAGTCGAAGGCGGCGATGACGAGGGTCTCGGTCTCGAGGAGGTTCCAGCCGAAGCCGGCGGCGAAGCCGCTCTCGGTCGGAGTCGAGGCGTCGATGGAGAAGGGCAGGTCGGCGCGGCGGTAGCCCACCCGGACGGGGAAGCTGCGCCCGAACAGGCCCATCCCCGACCACTCGAACCCGCCGCCGAAGGTGGTGACGGCGCCGCGCGCGGCCGCGCCCGCACCCGACTCGGCCGGCGTCCAGTTGGAGCGCCCGAAACCGAGGGTCGCGGCCACCACGGGCGTGAGCATCGCACTCGCTCCGATGCGGAATTCCGTGGGCAGCTCGAAGCGGGCTTCCCCGCCCTCGGTCTGGCCCACGGGCGTCGCCCGCAGGTCGCCGGACCAGGTCAGGCTGCCGGAGACGCGCAGGAAGTCCCGGAAATCCCACATGGCTCCGAGCCCGAAGGTTGTGCCCGTCATCTCCCAGCGACCGCGCTCGCGAAAACGGTCACCGGTCTCCTGGTCTTCGTTCTCGACGACGCCGATGGCGCGCGAAAAGCTCCGCACCTGGGTCCCCGTGTGGAAGCCGAGGGTGGCCGCGACTGAAAAACCTCCGGAAAGGGCGCGGGCAAAGCCGATGCGGGCCGCACCAACGCTGCCATCGGACTCGTAGGTGTCGGCGACATCGATCGAGTCCTGCTCGCGGGCGACGCGAAGGGTTCGTTCGGCCTTCCAGTTCTGTTCCAGGAGGCCCCCGTAGGACAAGGTGGCGACCCCGTAGTTCCGCACCGGATAGGACAACGCCAGCAGGGGAAAGCGCGTGCCTTCGATGGGGACGCTCTGGTCGCCGATGGTCGCCGCGCCACGGCTGGGCTGGATGGTGACGGAAATGCTGGGGACGGTGATCCGGCTGGCGCGGGCCGGATCCGTGGGGAGCACTGCGCCGCCGAAGAGGCCGACCCCCACCGAGCCGAGTGCACGCGATCGCCCGTCGAGCGCCTCCAGGGGAATGCCCAGACCCTGGCTGCCGATGAGCGACTGGGCGGCGAGCGGCCGGGGCGCGGCGAAGGCGAGTACGAGCGCGACGGCCATGAAGAGGGCTGTCGCAGCTGCGGGGGCGGCGATGCGAGAACGGGCGCGGGCGTTCATCTCATGCTCATCCCGGAGAGCTGGCTCACGAGGATGCGAAGCAGTGGCGGCGAACTCGAGTCGGGTCCCAGGAAGCGCATCAGCTCGAAGCTCTGGGGTTCGATGGCGGCCAGCAGCGCCAAGGTGTTGGGCGCCGGAACGCTGTCTTCGGTGACACCCCGTGCCAGGTCCTTGACGAAGCCGGTGATCGGTATCTCGAGCACGCGCCCCTCGTCGCCCGCGAAGATCTCCGGAGGCACCTGCAGGACCGGGATCTGGATCGAGTTGCCCAGAGGCGCGCGCGGCAGGAACTCGGGCGAGGGAATCGGGCGGGCGTCGACGAATAGCGTGTCGGTGGGGCGCAGCGCCGGGTCGGTGGCCCCGGGGGTCAGGACCAGCGCCGCCTGGGTGATGCCGTCGGCGGTGAGAGGAAGAGCGCACTCGCCCGAAGGGCAGGCTTCGCCGCGAATGGGAAGCGAAGCCGGCAGCTGCACTTCGAAGACCGTGCGCCAGGCGGGGGCGCCGCCGATCTGGAGCGTCCCCTCGGGCAGGGAGGGAACCGGGTAGTAGATGAAGGTCAGGTATTCCGAGAAGGTGTCGGTCGTGACCATCGTGTCCGAGCGGATCGACGGCAGCGCGTCCATGACCAGGTTTGCCGAACGCACCTTCACGCGCTCGCCGGGTGTGACCATCCGCACCAGCATGCCGCGGGCTTCGTCTTCGGTGTCCCACGCCTTGATGACGAGGGTGTCGATGGCGAAGAAGGCGGAGTCGGATTCCGACGGATCCCACACCGCCGTGGCGATCGGCGTGCCGTCGCCGCCGCCGGGGTCAGCCCAGGCGACCTGTTCCCCGAGAGTGTCCACGGCGTGGACGAAGGTGGCGGAGGGCGGATGCCAGCGCTCGCTGATGAGCGATGCGGACAAGGTCACCGGTCCGGAGGGGGCAGCCAGGGTATCGAAGTGGAGGACGGCACGCCCGCCCACCAGCGTGAGGTCCGGGTCGGTGACCGTGGTGCCGGCGGTGTCGCGAATGCTGGCGGAGCGCGGGATGGGACCGAATCGCACCAGCGTGCGCGCCTCCAGGCCGTCTTCGCCGAACTCGGTGGCGACCAGGGGAACGGCCACGTCCGAAGCCCGGCCGAAGCCCCCGAACACCTGAACGTCGCGGGCGAACTGCTCGTGGGAGAGATGGACCTCCGAGGTGATCACCGTGACGGGAAAGGTCAAGCCTTCCACCGCGGTGGGGGTCTCGTACCCGCAGGCGCCGGCCAGGAGCACGGCCACCGCGGCGAACGCGCGGGCTGGGCGGTTCAGCCGGAAGGGCGCGGGCAGCAGCGTCGCGAGGCTCCAGTCGGCGGTTCCCTCGGGTGACTCGGAGCGGACCGAGAGCCCGGGCGCGAACTCGGCGAGGGCCTGCCGGCACAGTCCGCAGGGCGACGCGGGCGGGCCGGCGGAGGTGCTGACGACAATGCGGGTGAACGACCGGTGACCGCTGGCCACGGCGGCGGCGAGAGCCGAGCGCTCGGCGCACAGGGTGAGGCCGTAGGAGGCGTTCTCCACGTTGCATCCCGAGAACACGGCGCCATCCGCCGTCTCCAGCGCCGCGCCCACCTGGAACCCGGAATAGGGAGCGTAGGCGCGCTCGCGTGCGGCGCGCGCATGGTTCAGAAGTCGCTCGAAAGCGTCCGTCATGCTTGCCAGATCCGCGGAAGTCGGCCGGTCAGACCGGTCAGGACCTCGTAGTTGATGGTGCCGGCCTGGTCCGCCACCTCCTCGACCGTGATCTCCTCATCCCGGTCGGAACCGATAAATGTAACGATATCGCCGGGGCGCGCGGCGGGGACGCGCGAGATCTCTACCACCGTCACGTCCATGGAGATCCTTCCGACCAGCGGAACCCGCCGCCCCCGCACCAGGGCGTGCCCGCGGTTGCCCAGCGCGCGCGGCAGGCCGTCACCGTACCCGATCGCGACCGTGGCCCATCGCTCGCGCCCGCGCGCGACGTGGGTGGCGCCGTAGCCCACGGAACTGCCTCGAGGGACGTCGCGCACCAGGGTGATGCGGGCACGCACGGCCGCCACCGAGGCGGGTCGCGGCAGATCGGGAGCGGATGCTCCGCCGTACAGGAAGATGCCGGGGCGTACCGCGCTGGCCGCGTACTGCGGGCGGCGCAGGACGGCGGCGGAGTTGCAGGCGTGAACCCAGACGTCCGCGGGCAGGGACAGGTGGCCGACGGCCTCCTGCAGGCGCGCCCACTGCCGGTCGATGGTGCCTGCGGCCTCGTCGGCCGAGTGGAAGTGGGTGTAGCATCCGCCCCAGCGGAGGGGGCGGGCGGCCAGCGCCGCCACCTCCCTCCCCCAGCACGACGCCGAGCGCCAGTCGAGACCGGCCCTGCCCATCCCCGTGTCCACTTCCATGTGGAAGGTGGCGGCGCGTCCCAGGCGAGCGGCCTCCGCGGCCAGGGCGCGCAGGTTGTCCAGATCGGAGAAACACAGGGTCAGGCCGCCGTCCACGGCCGCGGGTAGGGAGGAAGCGGGGGGCGGGGTCATCACCAGCACCGGGCGCCCCACCCCGAG
>VYDD01000260.1 GCA_009843625.1 Gammaproteobacteria bacterium
ACCGCAGCGCTCGAGCGCGCAGCGGCCAACATCGCCGCCTTCCACCGCGCGCAACTGCCGGCCGACTGGGAGATGGAGACCGAGCCGGGCGTGGTGGTCGGGCGGCGCCGGGTCCCGCTGGCCAGGGCCGGAGTGTACGCGCCGGGCGGCCTGGCCGCCTACCCGTCGAGCGTCCTGATGGGGGTGATCCCCGCCCGCGAAGCCGGGGTCGGGGAGGTGGTGGTGTGCTCCCCGCCCGGGCCTGACGGCGAACCCCCCGGGGCCGTCCTGGCGGCGTGCGCGCTGGCGGGCGCTTCCCGGCTGTTCGCAGTGGGGGGGGCGGGCGCGGTGGCGGCCATGGCATACGGCACCGAGTCGGTACCTGCGGTCGACGCGGTGGTGGGGCCGGGAAACCGCTGGGTCACCGAGGCCAAGCGGCAGGTGGCGGGCGACGTGGTCATCGATGCGCCCGCCGGGCCCTCCGAGATTGCCGTGGTGGCGGACGGCACCGCGCCCGCCCGGCTGGTCGCGCTCGAGATGGCCGCCCAGGCCGAGCACGACCCCGACGCATCGGCCGTGCTGATCACGCCCAGCGCCCGGCTCGCATCCGCGGCGCGGCGGGAGCTCGTAGCGGTCGTGGCGGAGTCGGCGCGGCGGCAGGTGGTCGGCGAGGCGCTGGCAGCCCGCGGCGCGATCGTTCTGACGCGCTCGCTGGACGAGGCCACCGGCTTCGCCCGCGAGTACGCGCCCGAACACCTCGCCCTCTACGTCGCCGACCCGGACGCGGCCATGGAGCAGGTGCCCACCGCAGGCACGGTCTTCCTGGGCCCTGCCAGCTCGGTCGCCTTCGGAGACTACATGACCGGCGCCAACCACGTCCTTCCCACCGGGGGCCTGTCGCGGTCGTATTCGGGCCTGTCGGCCGACCACTTCGTGCGCTCGTTTACCTGGCAGCGCATTCTACCCGAGGCGGCCGCGTCGCTGGCGCCTCCGGTGGCTCGCCTCGCCCGGCTGGAAGGACTCCCCGGACACGCCGAGACCGCTCTTGCAAGGATCACCCCATGACCCCGTTTCCCCGCGAAGGCTTTCGCGCTCTCAGGCGCTACACCCCGATCGAGGACCCGGTTGAAATCGAGCTCTCCGACAACACCAACCTCTGGGGTTGCCATCCCGACGCTCTTGCGGTGATGCGCGACGCCGCCTCGGGCGACATCTCCAACTATCCGCAGGCCTACTCGAGCGATCTGCGCGACGCCGTCGCCGACACGTTCGACGTCCCCGCCGAGTGCGTCATCACCGGATGCGGCTCCGACGATGTTCTGGACTCGACCTTCCGGGCGGTGTGCGATCCGGGTGCGCGGGTGGCGTTTCCGAACCCCACATTCCTGATGATCCCGCACCTGCTGGTCGTCAACAGCCTGCAGGGGGTTCCGCTGGGAAACGCGCGCCGGCCGCCCTCGCCCCGGCAGTTGCTTGATGCCGGCGCGGACCTGATCTACGTCTGCACCCCCAACAACCCCACCGGAACAGCCCTCTCCCGGGCCTGGATCGAAGAGCTTCTGGACGGCGTGGGATCGACAGGTCCAGTGGTCATCCTCGATGAGGCGTACTACGAGTTCAACGTCGCATCCCCCGGCTACGACCCGGGCGACACATCGCTCGTGAAACGCGCGCTCGCGGTTCCGCGCATCATGATCGCGCGCACCTTCTCGAAGGCGTACGGTCTCGCCGGGCTGCGCGCAGGGTTCGGCATCGCCCACCCGGATCTGCTGGGCGAAGTCGAGAAGGCCCGCGGTCCCTTCAAGGTCGGTCTGCTCGCCGAACGGGCGGCGGCGGCGGCGCTGCGCGACCGGTCGGGCTGGCTCGAGCCCACCGTGCGCGAGATCGTCGCGTGCCGCGACCGGCTGGTGGCCGAACTGCGCCGGCGCGGCGGCGACCCGCTGCCCTCCTCAGCCAACTTCATCATGCTCCCGGTGCCGGCTCCCGCGGTCGAGGTTACGCGGGAGATGATCGCCCGGGGCATCGCCGTGCGCCCCTTCCCCAATGTGCCCGGGGTGGGCGAGGCGCTGCGCGTGACGGTGGGCCCCCCGCCGGTCATCGAGCGCTTCATCGAGGCGTGGGAGGACATCTGCCACCCGGCCGCCGGGGATGCCGGCCAGGAAGCCATCGCGGCGGAGGCCGCCGGATGACGCTCCGCGTCGGAGTCTTCGACTACGGCGCGGGCAACCTGCATTCCCTGGTCAAGGCGATCGAGGTCTCGGGCGCGTCCACGCAGGTCTTCACCGACTGCCGGGACGCCCTCGCGGCGGACGCGCTGGTGCTTCCCGGGGTGGGTTCCTTCGCGACCGCCGCTCGGGCGCTCTCCGGCGGGCGAGACGAGGTCCGCGAGGCGCTGGAGGAGGGCCTGCCGTGCCTGGGGATCTGCCTCGGCATGCAGATCCTGTTCGAGGAGAGCGACGAGGGCGGCGGCCCGGGAATCGGCTTTCTGAGGGGACGCGTGGAGCGGCTGCAGGGAGAGATCGTGCCCCACATGGGATGGAACGACGTGGCCACGGGCGGTGATCCGCTCTTCGCGGACACGCCGGACCTCATCGCCTACTACGCCAACAGCTACGTCTGCAGGCCGCGGGACGAGGGTTCGGTGACCGCCTGGTCCGAGTACGAGGGCGACCGTTTCGCGGCCGCCGTGCGCCGCGGACGCTGCTGGGGGACCCAGTTCCACCCGGAGAAGAGCTCCCGGCCCGGGCTGCGCATCATCGCCAACTTCCTGAAGGAGGCGGCCCGGTGACCGGGAGATCGGCGCGGCGCAACCGGCGGCTCGAAACGACAGCCGGGACCCCGCCGTGATCGCCGTCCCCGCCGTCGATCTCAGCGGCGGTCGCTGCGTCCAGTGGGTGGGCGGGCTTCCCGAGACCGAGCAGGTCTCCCTCCCCGACCCGGCGGCGGTCGCCGCGCGCTGGTGGCGCGAGGGCTTCCGCACCCTGCACGTCGTCGATCTGGACGCCGCGCTGGGCAGGGGCGACAACCGCGCCCTGGTGCGCGAACTGATCGCCGGCACGGAGGCGGTCACCCAGTTCGGGGGCGGGGTGCGCGACCGCGAGGGCATCGAGCAGGCGCTCGCGGCCGGCGCCGACCGGGTCATCGTGGGCACCCGCGCCGTCGAGGATTCCCCGTGGCTCGCCCGCGCAGCGGCGGCTTTCCCCGACCAGGTCGTGGTCGCGGCCGACATGCGTGACGGGATGGTGCTGCGCCGGGGCTGGACCCGCAGCAGCGAAACCACCATCGAGGACTTTCTGGCGGCGTTGGACGATCTTCCGCTGGCGGGCGTACTGTGCACGGACGTGGCGCGCGAGGGCCGCGTGCAGGGCAGCGACCTGCGTCGGGCCGGGACCGTCATCCGGGCGTCGCCGCATCCCGTATGGATGTCCGGGGGTATCAGTTCCCTCGAAGAGCTGCGGCGTCTGGGCGGGATGGGAGCCGCCGGAGCGGTCCTGGGTATGGCCCTCTACGACGGTACCCTGCCCGCCCGGGCGGTAGCGCGCGACTTCGGCGGATGAGGCAATCGAAAGGCAAGGAGCGGTGACGATGGCCCAAATCCTGCGCGAGACCGGCGAGACGCGGGTCCGCGTCGCAGTGGACCGCGGAGACCGCCCTCCCCGCATCGACACCGGGGACGGCTTTCTCGATCACATGCTCGTGACGTTCGCCCGCTACGCCGGGCTGGAGCTCGAGGTCGAGGCGCGCGGCGACCTGCACCACCATCTCGTGGAGGACGTGGCGATCGCGCTGGGAATGGCGCTGGCCGACATCGTCCCCGAGCATGCGGCGCGCTACGGCTGGGCCCTGGTCCCGATGGACGAGGCGCTGGTCGAGGCCGCGATCGACACCGGCGGGCGGGCGTACTACGTCGGCGATCTGCCCACGAGCCTCGCCGATCACTTCTTCCAGAGCCTGTCAACGCATCTCGCCGCGACCCTGCACATCCGCGTCGTCCGGGGCCGCAACCGCCATCACGTGATCGAGGCCGCGGTGAAGGCGACGGGGTTCGCCCTGCGCCAGGCGCTCGAGGAGGGCGACAGCGTCTTCAGCACCAAGGGCGCGGTGCGGGTCACCCGCGATCCCGCTCCCGACAACTAGGTCCGGCATGCTCCGCCCGCGCATCGTGGTCTGCCTGGACGTCCGCGACGGACGGGTGGTGAAGGGAACCCGCTTCGTGAACCTGCGCGACGTGGGCGATCCGGTGGAGCTGGCCGGCCGCTACGAGGCCGACGGGGCCGACGAGGTGGTCTTCCTGGACATCACCGCGTCCCACGAGGGTCGCGCCACGCTGCTCGACACGGTGCGCAGGACGGCGGAGGCGCTCTTCATCCCGCTGACGGTCGGGGGCGGGGTGGGTACCGTGGACGATGTGGGCGCGCTGTTGCGGGCCGGCGCCGACAAGGTGAGCGTTAACTCCGCCCTCGCCCGCGAGCCGGAACTCGCCGCCGAGGCCGCGGCGCGCTACGGCAGCCAGTGCCTTGTCGCCAGCATCGACGCGGCCCGCGAGGGGGATGGATGGCGCGTGTACACGCACGGAGGCAGGTTGCCCAGGGACCTGGACGCGGTCGAGTGGGCTGCAGAGTGCGCGCGCCGGGGGGCGGGCGAGATCCTGCTCACCAGCATCGACCGGGACGGCTCGCGCATCGGGTACGATCTGGAGCTGACCCGGCAGGTCGCCTCGCGGGTATCGGTACCCGTGGTGGCCTCCGGCGGGGGCGGTTCAGCGGAGGACGTGCTGGATGTGCTCACCGCGGGAGGAGCTTCGGCCGCCCTGCTGGCCGGCATCCTTCACGACGGTGTGACCACCGTGACGAACATAAAGTCCGCACTCACGGCGCGCGGGATGTCGATGCGCGCTTCGAACGGCGCTGAAAGGAGCAGCCAGAGATGACCGTCCCACCGGATGCAGGGACCCGAAACGGGCCGCCGGCCACGCTTCCCGGCCGCCACATTCAGCATACCCGCGACCTGGCCTACGTCAGTTTCGACTCCGATGGCCTCGTTCCCGCGATCGCACAGGACGCCAGGACCGGCGAAATGCTCATGCTGGCGTACGCCAACCGCACCTCTCTCGCCCTGACCCTGGATACGGGCCAGATGTATTTCTGGTCCCGAAGCAGAAAGGAGATCTGGCGCAAGGGCGCGACATCCGGGAACGTACTGTCGCTGGTATCGCTGCATATGGACTGCGATGCCGACGCGGTGCTGGCGAAGGTGCGCCCGGCCGGGCCGGTATGCCACACGGGGACGCGAACCTGCTTCGTCGACCCGGGGAAGCACGAACCGGAACCGACCGCCGCCGCGTCCGAGGAGGACGACCCGGAGGGAGGACCCACCTTCCGGGGAGGCGAAGTGCTGGACAATCTCTGGATCACCCTTCGCTCCCGTGCCGCGGAAATGCCGCCCGGAAGCAACACCGCGCGCCTGCTCGCGGACAGGAATCTCCGCCTCAAGAAGCTGGGCGAGGAGCTGGTGGAGCTGACCGTCGCGCTGACCCGGCGCGACCCCGCGGCGATCACCGGGGAAGCCGCCGACCTGCTGTACCACCTGATGGTCGCGCTGCTGGGCGCGGGCGTCTCGCTCCACTCCGTCGGCGCCGAACTCGCCCGCCGCGCGGGCGACGATCCACCTGGAAGGAGGAATGACCCATGACGTCCGCATTGCTTGCCATACTCACCATCATCGCCGGCGGGCTCATCCGCCTGTTTTCCACCACCACCGGCCGCAATCCCGGCATGACCCGGCTCATCTCCTACGGGGTGATGGCGGCAGGCGTCGCGCTGCTGGCGATGAACTCCGTCATCCTGATCGATGTCGGCGAGGTCGGGGTGGAGCACTTTCTGGGACGGGTCAACCAGCGCGCACACGCGCAGGGGGTCCACGTCGTGAATCCCCTCGCGAACATCGAGAAGATGTCGGTGCGCGAGCAGAGCTTCCCGCAGGGAGGGACGGTCGAGCGCATCGAAGCCCAGACCAGCGAACAGTTGAACGTGACGCTGGAGGTGTCGGTTCTCTATCAGATCGAGGCCAGCCGCACTCCCACGCTCTTTCAGGAGCTGGGGACGGAGCGCCAGATCACGGCGGCCATCGTCCTCAACTCCGTGCGCAACGGAGTCCGCGACGCGGTCGCGACACGCTCCATCAACGAGATCTTCTCCCCCGACCGGGCGGAGCTGTCCGACAACATCGAGGCCGCCATCCAGGCCAGCGCCGAGGACCGCATCAACGTGGTGCAGGCGTTCGTGCGCGACATCCAGGCCCCGGAGGGCGTGCGCCAGGCCATCGAGGAGCGCCAGCAGCGCGAACAGCAGGTGGCCCAGGAGCGCTTCCAGACCGAGATCATCCAGGAGCGCGCCCGCCAGCAGATCGAGGAGGCGAGAGGCATCGCCGAGGCCCAGCGGATCATCTCCGAGGGCCTGACCCCCGAGTACCTGACGTTCCACTACATCGAGAAGCTGGGCGAACTGCCCGCGGGTTCGGTGGTGTACGTGCCCACCGAGGGCGGGATCCCCCTGATGCGGTCCCTCGGCGGGAGCGACTAGCGGCCCGCAGACCGCTGCCCGGCTGATGGGAAGGGGAAGGAGCCTGCTGCTCCTGGGGGTCGCGGCCACCGGGCTGGTGGCTGCGGCGACGTCGTGCTCACCCCTGTACGTCCTGCGCGCGGGGTGGGAGGAGGCGCGCATCCTCACGGCCCGGCGGCCGATCGAGGACGTCATCGTCGACCCGGATACCGACGAGCGCACGCGCGGCAAGCTCACCTTCGCCCGCCTGGCGCGCGCCTTCGCCATCGACGAGCTGGGGCTCGATGTCGGCGACTCCTACACCACCTACACCCGCCTCGACCGCGACACCCTGGCGATGGTGCTGTCCGCGGCCGAGCAGGACCGCCTGGCGGCGAGGACCTGGTGGTTTCCGGTGGTGGGCCGGGTTCCCTACCGGGGATTCTTCGACCTGGACGACGCCCTCGACGAACAGCGCAAGCTGGAAGACGAGGGATTCGACACCTGGCTGCGCCCCACCTCCGCCTTCAGCACCCTGGGGTGGTTCTCGGATCCGCTGATGTCGACGGTGCTGCGCCAGGACGAGATCGGGGTGGTGCAGACTATCCTGCACGAAATCTCGCACGCCCACCTCTGGGTGCCGGGAAGCGTCCGCTTCAACGAAAGCTTCGCCACCTTCGTGGGCGATGCCGGCGCGGCCGCGTTCTTCTGCGCCGACTCGGGCGAGATCCCGACCGTGCGGTGCACGCGCGCGCGGCAGCGGTGGGGCGATGCGATGAAGTTCTCGGTCTTCCTGGACGGCCTGGTGGCGGACCTGGAGCGCGTTTACGGCGACGCCGCGCTCACCCGCGAGGAACGCCTGTCGGCGCGTGAACGGATCTTCGCCGAGGCACTGGAGCGCTTCACCGCCGAAGTGCAGCCGACCTTCGAAGCCAGCACCTACGCGGGCTTCGTGGACACCCCGCTCAACAACGCCACGCTGCTCGCGCGCATGCGCTACTATCACCGCCTGCCCGACTTCCAGGCTCTGCTCGACGACCACGGGGGCGATCTGGGCTCGGCCATCGCGGCGATCAAGGCGGGGACCGAGGAAGCCGGGGACCCGTTCGAGGTGCTCGGCAACCCGGGATAGGCGTACAATGGACGAGATTCGCCCCAGCCGACCCCGGCAGTGGACATGCAGCGACAGGAGAAGACCGATGACCACCACCGTATCCCCCACGACACGCCCCACGACGCACATGTGCGCCGCGCTGTCACTCGCCGCGCTGCTGGCCCTCGCGCCGCCGCATCCGGGCGCGGCGCAGTCCCATCATCCGCCCGCCGAGCCGCCCGCCGAGTGGGGGCCGATCTCGATCAACCTGGAGGGGTTCGAGTACCCGCATCCGGTCGAGTTCATGAACCTGCGCGTCTACGACCAGGATGTGCGGATCGCCTACATGGACATCGCTCCGGTCGGGCCCGCGAACGGTCGCGCGGCGGTCTTCCTCCATGGAGGCAGCTACTACGGCTGGTACTGGAAGAGCCAGATCGAGGCCCTCGCCAACGAGGGGTACCGGGTCGTCGTGAAGGACCGGCTCGGCTGGGGGAAATCGTCCAAGCCGATTCTGCCGTACAGCATGAGCCTGCACGCCTCGAACACGGCCAGGCTCATGGAACACCTCGGCATCTCCGAGGCCGCCATCATCGGACACTCCATGGGCGGGCAGATGGCAACCCGTTTTGCCTTCCTGTATCCGGAGAAGACGACGCATCTGGTCACCATCAACCAGATCGGTCTGACCGACAACCGCGCCGGGCGCGGGTTTCGTCCGTTCGATGGCGAGATCGACGCCGACCCGGACCTCCAGCGCGCCTACGAGGCGGACGTGCGGACCGACACGCGCCGCTACGTGGAGTGGAAGCCGGAGTACCTCGACCACCTGCGCATCCGGCACGGCCAGCGGCTGAGCGGGGACTGGCCCCGGCTCGCGTACGTGCGCCGGCTCGGCGGCAACCTGCGCTCGATGGACACCATCGTGGACGACTGGCCGCTCATCAGGACGAAGGCGTTGATCCTCGGCGGCGAGATCGACGGACCGGACTTTCCCGCGAACGCCCGCCGGGCCGCCGAGATCCTGCCCAACGGCGAACTCTTTCTCATCCCGAACATTGGCCACAACCCCCACGAGGAGGCGCCGGACATCGTCAACGCGGAGCTG
Source organism: Gammaproteobacteria bacterium (assembly GCA_009843625.1). Classification (GTDB taxonomy): domain Bacteria; phylum Gemmatimonadota; class Gemmatimonadetes; order Longimicrobiales; family Gaopeijiaceae; genus BD2-11. Next base: position 8,720 of record VYDD01000260.1, read on the forward strand.
ATCCGCTTCCTGGGCACCGATCCCCGCGAGTAGCTTGCGAGAGGCCGGACCCGGGGCGAACGTATGGGCATGGAAGAGCGGTCCTCCCCGAGCTACTCCCCCTCCCAGGTCGAAGCGAAGTGGCAGCGGATCTGGGAGGAACGCGGCGCCAACTCCTTCTCGACAGAGGAGCTTCGCGGTTCCCGGTCGCCCTATTTCAACCTGATGATGTTCCCGTACCCCTCTGCCGAGGGGCTTCACGTGGGCAACATCTACGCCTTCACCGGGGCGGACATCCACGGGCGCTTCCAGCGGCTGCAGGGGCACGACGTCTTCGAGCCCATCGGCTTCGACGCCTTCGGCATCCACTCCGAGAACTTCGCGCTGAAGCACGGGACGCATCCCATGGATCTGATCCCGGCGAACGTGGCCAACTTCACGCGTCAGCTGCGCCGCATCGGGGGGATGTTCGACTGGGATCACTCGGTTGACACGACTGCGCCCGACTACTACCGCTGGACCCAGTGGATCTTCCTGAAGCTGTTCGAGGCCGGGCTCGCGGAGCGCAAGAAGGCGCCGGTCAACTGGTGTACGTCGTGCAAGACGGTGCTGGCCAACGAACAGGTCGAGGACGGCCGCTGCGAGCGCTGCGACGCCACCGTCGAGCAGCGCGTGATCGCGCAGTGGTTTTTCCGCATCAGCGACTACTCCCAGCGGCTGCTCGACAACCTGGAGCACATCGACTGGTCGGAGTCGACGCGCAAGGCGCAGGCAAACTGGATCGGCCGCAGCGAGGGTGCCCGGCTGGTCTTTCCGGTGCCCGGCTCGGATGACGTGATCGAGGTGTTCACCACCCGCCCGGACACGATCTTCGGGGCGACGTACATGGTGCTCGCGCCCGAGCATCCGCTGGTGGAACGCATCACCGCCTCGTCGCAGCGCGAGGACGTGCGCGCGTACGTCGACCGCGTGGCCGCGATGGACGTGGTCAGCCGCCAGAAGACCGCCGGCGAGAAAAAGACCGGTGTGTTCACCGGAGGGTACTGCTTGAACCCCGCCACCGGGGCGGAAATCCCGATCTGGGTCGCGGACTACGTGCTCGCGGGGTACGGCACCGGGGCGATCATGGCGGTGCCCGGCCACGACGAGCGCGACTTCGAGTTCGCGAACGAGTTCGGGCTGCCCGTGGTGCGGGTGGTGGCGGGGCCGGACGAGGATGCGGACACCCCGCTCGAGGAAGCCTACACCGACCACGACGCCGGGCGCATGGTCAACTCCGGCCGCTTCGACGGCATGAGCGTCGCGGAAGGGAAGGCGGCCATCACCGCCGACCTGGCGGAGCGGGGCCTGGGCGAGCAGCAGGTCAACTACCAGCTGCGCGACTGGTGCATATCGCGCCAGCGCTACTGGGGGCCGCCCATCCCTATCGTGTACTGCCCCGACCCCGAGTGCGGCGCAGTCCCGGTGCCCGAACGCGACCTGCCCGTGATCCTGCCCCGCGTCGAGGACTTCAAGCCCGACGACGACGGCGTGAGCCCGCTCGCGCGCGTTGAGTCGTGGTACAGCGTGGACTGTCCGGCCTGCGGAGCCGCCGCGCGCCGCGAGACCGACGTCTCGGACACCTTCCTGGACAGTTCCTGGTACTTCCTGCGCTATCCCTCGGTCGGGAGCGACGCCATCGCCTTCGACCCGGACATCACCCGGCGCTGGCTGCCGGTGAACAGCTACATCGGCGGCAACGAGCACGCGGTGCTGCACCTGATGTACGCGCGCTTCATCACCATGGCGCTGCACGACATCGGGCTGCTGGACTTCGAAGAGCCCTTCACCCGCTTCCGCGCCCACGGCATCATCGTCAAGGACGGACGCAAGATGTCGAAGACCAGGGGCAACGTGGTCACACCCGACCCGGTCATAGAGGAGTTCGGCGCCGACACCTTCCGCCTGTACCTGATGTTCCTGGGGCCCTTCACCGAAGGCGGGGACTATCGCGACGACGGCATCCGCGGACCGCTCGGCTTCCTGAGGAGGCTCTGGGACACCGTGCTGCGCGCCGCGGACAACGACGCGGACCCCGATCCCCGCCTGGAGGGGCAACTGCATCGGACGATAGAACAGGTGACGCGCCAGATCGCGGATCTCCAGTACAACACCTGCATCTCGGGGATGATGGAGTACCTGAACGCGGTGCGCGCGGGAGGCCGGAGGCCGGCGCGAGCCGAGATCGAGCCCGTGGTGCTGACGGTGGCGCCCTTCGCGCCGCACATCGCCGAGGAGCTGTGGGAGCGGCTCGGACACGAAGGCGGCGTCTTCGGGCGCGCCCGCTGGCCCGAGTACGACCCGGAGAAGGCCAGGCGGCGCATCGTGAAGCTGGCGGTTCAGGTGAACGGCAAGGTGCGCGGCACCATCGAGGGCCCTTCCGAGATGAGCCGGGAAGACGCCGAGGCGCTCGCGCGCGAGCAGGAGAACGTCGCGCGCTTCCTCGAGAACGGATCCGTGCGACGGGTGATCTACGTGCCGGGGCGGCTGATCAACCTGGTGGTCGGGTGAGGTTGGTTTCCCTCCCGACACGCGGCCGCGCCCCGCGAACCATCTCCGCTGATTCGACGCTGCAACGCCGGGTCACCGGTCGATTACGCATTTTACACAATTTACGCATTTTGCGTATTTGCTCCCGCACCCTGAGGAAAGGCTGAAATGCCCGCTTCCCCGCTTCCGGACCCCGCACTCTCGCGCCTCGCCGTCGACGCCGTGCGCGTGCTCTCCATGGACGCCGTGCAGAAGGCCAACTCGGGGCATCCGGGGGCTCCGATGGGGTTGGCGCCGGTGGGGTATCTGCTCTGGACCCGGCACCTGCGCCACAACCCGGCGAACCCGGAGTGGAGCAACCGTGACCGCTTCGTAC
>VYDD01000473.1:0-2608 GCA_009843625.1 Gammaproteobacteria bacterium
CTATTCGATGTCGAGTACGCCGACGTGCTCGGCATCCCGTTCGACTTCACGGCGAAACCCGTCGTCGTGCGGCCGAAACCGCCGAAGGAGACGATCACGGTCCGCGCGGTGCGTCCAGAGCGCGACGAGCGCGAGATCCGCTTTCCCCGAGTCATCGGATACCGCGTCGAACTGCCCGAGGAGCGACTCACGGCAAGCTTCTCCGAGGCCTCGAACCTCAAGTTGACGCCCGAGCTCGTGGGACCGTCCATCACGAAGAACGAGGGAATCGTGGGAGAGGGCGTGGACCTGACGCTCGAACACCTCGAAGGGCGGCGCGCCACAGTGACCTATTACCTCACGAAGCACCTGCTCTATACGAAGTGGCGCGATGAGGGAGAGAGCCCCAAGCTCTACCTGTTCGGGCAACTCAAGCAGATCGCCCGCCGTTGGCTGGACACGTGTTTGCGTTGCACCGGAGACACGCATCACGGCCAACTCCTCTATCGCGAGTTGGCGGATCTCGCCTGCCAACGCATCACGGCGGCCATCCTTGAGTCGAACGGGACGGCGCAGGTCAAAGCCCTGCTCGATCCCTACAATCCCGAGGGCTCCACCGCTCACGTCCGTTTCGAGACGACGAAGACCCAACGCTACAGGACCGACGCGCGCTTCTGTCACGTCAACTGGGCCATTCTCGACAGCTCTTGGGAAGGCGAGTTCTGTCGGGTGGTGGAGGCCCACCCGAAGGTTCTGGCCTACGTGAAGAACCACAACCTTGGACTGGAAGTGCCCTACCGTCACGGTTCGGAGAAGCGGACGTACATCCCCGATTTCGTCGTACTCGTCAACGACGGACGAGGAAGAGAAGATCCGCTGCACCTGATCGTCGAGATCAAGGGATACCGGCGCGAAGACGCCAAGGACAAGAAGGCCACCATGGAGAACTACTGGGTTCCGGGCATCAACCGCCACGGCGGGTACGGCAGATGGTCGTTCGCCGAGTTCCGGGACGTGTTCGAGTTGGGGTCCGATCTCGCGACCGCGATCCCGGAGAAGCTAGACGATGTGATGCGAACCGCGACGGAAGAGCGGGAAATGTCCGCAGAAGAAGCGTTGATCCGTGCAGGCGGCTCCGATCCCGAGGCGGAGTTTATTCCGCGGCGTCGGCCTTGGGCATGATCCTCGTGGACACCAACGTGTGGATCAATCACCTGCGGCACCCGCACCCAATGCTCACGAAGCTTCTCGGAGCCTCCAGGGTTCTGATGCACCCGATGGTCCTCGGTGAACTTGCCTGCGGTCGTTTCAAGAACCGCGGCGACCACCTGCGTTCTTGGCGTGACCTGCCCCGAATCGAGGCCTGGGATCACGCAGAGGTGATCGGCTGGATCGAGGCCGAGCGGCTGGCCGGGGCGGGAATCGGGTTCCTCGACGCGCCTCTACTTCATGCGGGCGTTGTCCGACGAGGTTCACGTCTTTGGACCGGCGACAGATCGCTTCGTTCCCTTGCCGCCCGATTCGGTGCGGCGTTCCCCCGAGACGACTCATAGCAGCCATGGCTCGCAAGAAGGCACCCAAGAAGGTCGAATCCATCAGGCACGCTGAGGACAGCCGAAAGAACATTCCCACGGCTGAGTTCCGGGCTGTGATGGCCGAGGACGAACGGACGCCCATCGAGGTTGCGTACCAGCGCCGCAACCGCGACTTGGACCCCCAACTCGTCTGGCGTGGCAAGGACGAACAGGACGATGGCGACCTGATCGCCCAAGCCGCGCCTCTCTACATTCAGGAGAAGGTGCATCCCAAGGTCCTGATCGACGACCTCGTTCAACATGCCAAGGACGCCGGACCACCTGACGAGGCCATCGACCTGTTCGCCGACTTCAACGGCCTGCCACCCGAGGCTGGCTCCACGGATTTCTACGAGCACGACGCCAACTGGTCGAACCGGATGATTCTGGGCGACAGCCTCCACGTCTTGGCTTCGCTCGCCGAGCGCGAGGATCTGCGCGGCAAGGTCCAGTGCATCTACTTCGATCCGCCTTACGGGATCAAGTTCAACTCCAACTTCCAGTGGTCCACGACGAGCCGCGACGTAAAGGACGGCAACCGGAAGCACATCACCCGCGAACCCGAGCAGGTCAAGGCGTTCCGAGACACTTGGCGGGATGGCGTCCACTCGTATCTCACCTACCTCCGGGATCGACTGTCCGCCGCTCGGGACCTCCTGTCGGAAAGCGGATCGATATTCGTTCAGATTGGGGATGAGAACGTGCATCGCCTGCGAGCGCTGATGGACGAGGTGTTCGGTGAGGAAAACTTCGTCAGCTTGATCTCCTACGCGAAGACCACAGGGTTCTCTTCCCGGCATCTCGCATCGGTCTGCGATTACCTCGTTTGGTACGCGAAGTCACGTCCAGAGATGAAGTTCCGCGCCTTGGTCGAGAAGAAGGTGATGGGTGGGGCTGGGGCTTCCAAGTATAGGCCCGCCTCGTCCTTCGGAGCACTGAGTTGTTTCGCAATCGAACCCCGGACGCGGCCGCGGGGGGGAGGTGGCGCACCAGCACACGGCGGCGGCGGGGGGGCGCGGTGAACACCAGGGGGGGGGTGTGGCACGGCCGGGGGG
>VYDD01000473.1:2618-11557 GCA_009843625.1 Gammaproteobacteria bacterium
CCCCGGCCCCCCCGTCGTCTTCTACCCCCACCCCCCCCGCGGGCGGGCGCCCGGGGCCGATGTAGAACAACAGTTCTCCTTTAGAGGACGGACTTGGCTTCCGCCTAAAGGGCTCCATTGGAAGACGACCGTTGATGGCCTCGGTCGGCTCGCGAGAAGCGGACGCGTCGCGCAGGAGGGTAACTCCCTTGCCTACGTCCGCTTCTTGGACGACTTCGCCGCGTTCCCTAGAACCAACGTGTGGCTCGATGTTGGCGGTGTTCAGAGTCGAACCGATCCCAAGGTCTACGTGGTTCAGACTGCTACCGAAGCCGTCCAACGCTGCATTCTGATGACCACTGATCCCGGCGACCTCGTCCTCGATCCGACTTGTGGCTCGGGCACCACAGCCTACGTCGCGGAGCAGTGGGGCCGACGCTGGATCATGATCGACACCTCTCGCGTGGCGCTCGCCCTAGCACGCGCCCGCATCATGGGTGCCCGCTATCCCTACTACCTCCTCGCCGACAGTCCCGAGGGTCAGCGCAAGGAGGCAGAAATCTCGCGCCGGACACCGTCGGAACAGCCTACCTACGGTCGCATTCGACAGGGATTCGTCTACGAGCGAGTGCCGCACATCACGCTGAAGCAAATCGCTCACAATGCGGAGATCGACGTTATTTGGGAGGAGCATCGGGAGACCTTGGATCCCCTTCGGGAGAACTTGAACGCGTTGCTTGAAACCCAGTTGCAGGAATGGGAGATTCCCAGAGAGCCGGAGGAATCTTGGCCGCCCAAGGTTCAGGAACTTCACAGCAGATGGTGGAGTGCCCGCATCGCTCGACAGAAGGAGATCGACGCATCCATCGCGGCCAAGGCACCCTTCGAGTTCCTGTACGACAAACCCCATCTGGCCAAGAACGTCGTGCGGGTTGCTGGCCCTTTCACGGTCGAGAGCTTGTCTCCGCACCGAATGCTACCCGTGGGTGTCGACGACGAATTGGTCGGCTTGGCGGAGCGGTCGGGACCGACCTCGGGCGTAGTACCTGACTTCGCCGGGATGATTCTCGACCAGTTGCGCACTGCCGGTGTCCAGCAGGCCCACCGAAGCGACCGGGTTGACTTTACCGGGCTCGTCGGGTGGCCGGGCGAGCACGTATGTGCGGTGGGTCAGTACCTTGAGGGGAACCGAGTGAAGCGGGCGGGCGTCCTGATCGGTCCTGAGTTCGGCACGGTCTCCCGCCCGGACCTCGCAGCTGCGGCGCGAGAGGCCGCAGAGGCCGGATTCGACACCTTGGTCGCGTGCGCGTTCAACTACGACGCCCAGTCGGCGGATTTCGCCAAGCTCGGCCGGGTCCCGATCATCAAGGCTCGCATGAACGCCGATCTCCACATGGCGGACGAACTCAAGAACACCGGGAAGGGCAACCTCTTCGTGGTCTTTGGTGAGCCCGACATCGAGATCCAAGATGTGGGCGATGGGAAGATCCAAGCGGAGATCAAGGGCGTCGATGTCTTCCACCCAAGCACTGGTGAGATCCGTGCCGACGACACGGATGGAATCGCGTGCTGGTTCATCGACACGGACTACAACGAGGAGAGTTTCTTCGTCCGTCAAGCGTACTTTCTCGGCGCCAACGATCCCTACAAAGCGCTGAAGACGACACTCAAGGCCGAGATCGATCAGGAGGCTTGGGCCACGCTCCGCCGTAGCGTCTCGCGACCGTTCTCCAAGCCTGCTTCTGGCCGGATTGCAGTCAAGGTGATCAACCACCTCGGCGACGAGGCCATGAGAGTGTTCCTTGTGTAGACCGGAGTTGCGTGCGGCCAATCAGCAAGCGCCCCGCTGTCCTGCTTTGGCCTTCCGAAGCACGGGCTTTGACCATGGCTACGAATCCCGCCAATCAAGTCCATTCTTCCCGCCTTCGCGGCACGGTCCAGTAGGGTCCAGTACTACGGCAGGAAACGCAGATCGTGCAGTCCTAGTTAGACTTAGACGAATTCCTGCCGGGATTTCATCCCCTAGCGATCCGCTGGCCCAACTCGGCGAGTTCTCCTGGCGCGAGCTGGCCACCACCGACTGGGAGGCGGCCTGGGCCTTCTATTCGGAGTTGTTCGGCTGGCAGGAGGCCGACCGGATGGACATGGGCGAGGCGGGCATCTATCAGATGTTCCACCGCGGCGCGCAGCCGCTGGGCGGCTTCTACAACCGGCCTCCGGAGATGCCCGTTTCCGCCTGGTTGAACTACGTGCGGGTGCCGGACGCGTTTGCCGCGGCGAAGAAGGTCACCGAGCTGGGCGGGACGGTGCTGAACGGACCCATGGAGGTACCGGGAGGCGGGTTCATCGCCCAGTGCCTGGACCCGCAGGGCGCGGCCTTCGCGGTGCACTCGGAGCCGGAGGACATGGGGCGGGGTTAGCGCGAGCTCACCCCCGAACTCCGCGCCGGTGGGCGGCACTCCGGCCACTCGGTGCCCTCCGGCATCGCCCGCCGGTCCCGCGGCATCATCTCCGGATCCTGCGACGCCAGATAGGCGAACAGCGCGGTCATCACCGCATCGTCCCGCAGATCCTCGAATACGATCTTGTCGAATGTGTCCCGGTTGGTGTGCCAGGTGTAGATGCTGGTGTCCCACCGGTTGTCGGCAATGTTCATCTCGCTGCGGCCGGCGCCGACGTGGAAGCTGAACGCCGGCACCCCGGCGCACAGGAAGGAGGCGTGATCCGTCCCGCCTGATTCGGGCATCCCCGGAATCTCCAGAGTGACCAGGTCCGACAGCTCGCCCGGAATCTGCGCCAGCCACTCGCCGAAGCGCCCGGCGGCTCCGGCGAACCCCTGCATGGGGATGAAGGTGACAGGTCCGTTGCCGTGGTCGACGTTGAACACCGTGTGTATGCGCTCGAGGATCCCGGGGTTGTCCTCGGCAAACGCCCGTGAGCCGTTCAGGCCCTGCTCCTCGCCGTTCCAGAGGGCGCCGATGATGGTGCGCCGGGGGTTGGGAACCGCGCTTTTCAGGATGCGCATCGCCTCCATGATGGCGACCGCGCCGGTGCCGTTGTCGAGCGCGCCGTCCGACCCGTCCCACGAGTCGAAGTGGCCTCCGAGGATGACGTACTCCTCGGGTTCGGCGCTGCCGGGGATCACGGCGAAGGCGTTCGAGACCGGCACCTCTCCCAGGAAGCGGGCCTGGGCGTTGACGCGCAGCACCGGCCCCTGGTTGTTCTCGGCCAGCCGGTACAGCAACCCGTAGGCCTCGCAGCTCAGGTCCAGTACCGGGGCGCTCTGCGCTCGCGTGCCGAAGATCTTGGTCACGCCCCAGCCCTCGGACCACTGCGAGCGGATGACCCCGGCGGGTCCGGCTGTGCTTAGCGCTTCCGGCAGCGAGCGCGCATCGAACCCCGTGTTCCCCACGCGTTCGCTCCACTCCGCGCTCGCGCGCTCGCGCTCCGCCGTCATGCGGGCCATCGTCTCGGGCCGCGCGAACCACTCCAGGTTGTCGGGCGCGCGGCAGCTCGGTTCCGGGGGCGAGACGAGCACGAACTTGCCGCGCACCTCCGAGAGCGATGCCTCGAAGGCTCCGAGGCTGCCCGCGTCCGGGAGGATCACCACCTCCCCCTCGACCGGCCCGTCCGTGGCCGGGCTCCATGCGGCCGCCATGCCCTCGAGCGTGCGCACGCGCGGGGATATGAGATCGATGTGGGTGATTCCGCGCTCCCATCCCCGCCAGGTGCCGTACTGCTCCTTGTACGCCTCGATGCCCCATTCCGCGTACTTCGCCAGCGCCCAGTCGTTGGCGCCGGCCATGGCGGGCGAACCGGTGAGACGCGGCCCGATCGAGTCCATCATCACCTGCCCCAGTTCGTAGACCTGCGAGCGCTCCACGCCCTCCTCCCAGATCGCCCGAATCACCGAGTCGTCGGACGGGAAGGACTGCGCGGCCAGCGCCCGCGTGCCCACCGGCTCGAGCGGAACCGTCATGGAGGTGAGGAGGGCTGGAACACAGACGATTAAAGCTCGAACCGAGGGCCTCATGGATCGCTCCGCGATGAGGAATGGACCTGCCGCGTCCGATACTATAGAGTCCAAACGACCCAAAAACACTCGACGCGGGACGCCGCCCGACACTGCGCGACGCGGCCCCAACGCTGCAGGTGGGCCGCCGCCCCACTACGACACGCTCCGCTCAACCTCGAGGAAGAAAGCAGATGCACACGATGAACAAGGACTGGTGGCCGAACCAGTTGAACCTGAAGCCTCTCTCGCGCCACGCCCGCTCGACCGATCCCATGGGCGAGGATTTCGACTACGCCGAGGAGTTCAAGTCGCTCGATCTGGAGGCCCTGAGGAAGGATCTCTTCGAGCTGATGACCACGTCGCAGGACTGGTGGCCGGCCGACTACGGCCACTACGGGCCACTCTTCATCCGCATGGCTTGGCACAGCGCGGGCACCTACCGCATCAGCGACGGCCGTGGCGGCGGCGGCGCCGGCACCCAGCGCTTCGCGCCCCTCAACAGCTGGCCCGACAACGCACACCTCGACAAGGCGCGCCGGCTGCTCTGGCCCATCAAGCAGAAGTACGGCCGCAAGCTTTCCTGGGCCGACCTGATGATCTTCGCCGGCAACTGCGCCCTGGACTCGATGGGCTTCAGGACGATGGGGTTCGGCGGAGGCCGCGAGGACGTGTGGGAGCCCGAGGACATCGACTGGGGCGCCGAGGACACCTGGCTCGGAGACGAGCGCTACAAGGGCGACCGCGAACTCGACGAGCCCTTCGGCGCGGTGCAGATGGGCCTGATCTACGTGAACCCGGAAGGGCCGAACGGCAAGCCGGATCCCGTGGCGGCGGCGCGGGACATCCGCGAGACCTTCCGGCGCATGGCGATGAACGACGAGGAGACCGTCGCGCTCATCGTGGGCGGGCACACCTTCGGCAAGGCGCACGGCGCGGCGGATGCGGGGCGCCATGTCGGTCCCGAGCCGGAGGGCGCCGACCTGGAGGAGCAGGGCCTCGGCTGGAAGACCAGCTACGGCACCGGCAAGGGCCCCGATTCCGTCACCAGCGGGATCGAGGGCGCCTGGACGACCAACCCGGTGAAGTGGGACAACAACTTCCTGGAGAACCTGCACGGCTATGAGTGGGAGCAGGTGACGAGCCCCGCCGGCGCCGCGCAGTGGACCCCGAAGGATGGCGCCGGCGTGGGCACGGTGCCGGATGCGCACGACCCGTCGAAGACGCACGCCCCCATGATGCTGACGACGGATCTCTCCCTCAGGATGGACCCCGCGTATGCGGCCATCGCGAAGCGTTTCATGGAGAACCCGGAGGAGCTGGCGGACGCCTTCGCCAAAGCCTGGTACAAGCTCACGCATCGCGACATGGGGCCGGTCGCGCGGTATCTCGGTTCCGAGGTGCCCGCCGAGCCGCAGCTTTGGCAGGATCCCGTGCCCGAGGTCGACCATGAGTTGATCGACGCGCGGGACATCGTAGAGCTCAAGGCGCGCGTCCTCACGTCGGGGCTGTCCGTGTCTCAACTGGTCTCGACCGCCTGGGCATCGGCTTCGACCTTCCGCGGAACCGACAAGCGCGGCGGGGCGAACGGGGCGCGCATCCGGCTGGCGCCGCAGAACGGGTGGGAAGTCAACGACCCGGCCGAGCTGGCGGAGGCGCTCGCGGTGCTGGAAGCGGTCCAGGAGGACTTCAACGGCTCGCAATCCGGCGGAAAGCGGGTCTCGCTCGCCGACCTGATCGTGCTGGGCGGGTGCGCGGCGGTCGAGCAGGGGGCGAGGGATGCCGGACACGAGGTGCAGGTGCCGTTCGCGCCGGGGCGCACGGATGCGACGACGGAACAGACCGACGCGGAGTCGTTCGCCGTGCTCGAACCCGGAGCCGACGGGTTCCGCAACTTCGGCGGAGACGGAAACGGGAGGCCGGCCGCGGAACTGCTGGTGGACCGGGCGGACCTGCTGACCCTTACCGCGCCCGAGATGACCGTGCTGGTGGGCGGGCTGCGCGTCCTGAACGCCAACTCCGGGGGTTCCGAACTGGGCGTCTTCACCGACCGGCCGGGCGCGCTGACCAACGACTTCTTCGTGAACCTGCTCGACATGGGTGTCGAATGGCAGGCGTCCGCTGAAGCCGACGACCAGTTCGAGGGGCGCGATCGCGGGACCGGCGAAGTGAGATGGACCGGCTCCAGCGTCGACCTCGTCTTCGGCTCCAACTCCGAGCTGCGGGCGTTCGCCGAGATCTACGCCTGCGACGACGGACAGGAGGCCTTCGTCCGCGACTTCGTGGCGGCGTGGAACAAGGTGATGAACCTGGATCGGTTTGATTTGAGTTGACGGTGCGTCTTGAAGGCAGGCGTGCTCTGGTCACCGGAGGGTCTCGGGGCATCGGCCGGGCCATCGCCCTCGGACTGGCGCGTGAGGGCGCGGATGTAGCCGTCAACTATCGGCGAAGCCACGCGGATGCGGAGAGCGCCGTTCGCGAGATCGAGCGCATGGGGCGGCGCGCGGTTGCCCTGCAGGGGTCCACGGCTTCGGGCTCGGATGTCGAGCGCTTCGTCGCGGAGGCGCACGACTTCCTGGGCGGCATCGACATCCTCGTCAACAACGCCGGCATCCTGAAGCGCACGCCCCTCCTCGAGATCGATGAGGAGGAGTGGGACGCCATCCTGGACGTCAACCTGAAGGGGTATTTCCTGGTCGGGCAGGCGGTGGCGCGCCGCAGGGTCGAGGCCGGGACGCCGGGCACCATCGTCAACGTGTCGTCCGCCGGCCAGGCGGCGGCCGGTCCGAACCTCGCCCACTACTGCGTGTCGAAGGCGGGGGTCGAGATGCTCACGAAGCAGATGGCGCTCGAACTCGCGACCCACGGGATCCGGGTGAACGCGGTCGCGCCGGGCCTGATCGAGACCGACCTGAACCGGGCCGACATCGCGCGGGACGAGTTCCGGGAGGGCCGCCTCGCGCGCATTCCGCTCGGGTTGATCGGCAATCCGGAGGACGTGGTGGGGGCTGTCGTGTTCCTCGCGTCGGGCGAAGAGGCGCGCCTCGTGACCGGGACCAGCCTGTTCGTCGATGCCGGGCAGTTGATCTGAGGGTGCTGAGGGGGCTCGCGGAGGGAATCGCTGGCGCAATGGCCCGAGGGAGGTGGCCCGGCGGGTCACGAGGGCCATCGGCATGTATCGTCGCCAGACCCTCTGCAGAGTGTTGCATTTCTCGTTATGCAACACAGTGGTGCATTTCCGATTTGGCAACACAACATTGCATTTCCGGTTTGGCAACACTCTCCGGATGCGGCTGCAGGAATGACGGTACGCCGATCCCGTGCATCGGGGACGGGCTCCGGGGCCTTCGGCGAGCGCTCTCCCTACGCAGCGACAGCGTAGTGCTGCGAAGCGCCCTGACCCACGGCATCGGCCCGGCGGTCGATCGCGTTCCTCGAGCTGTGCGGGCGCTGTTGACGGCGATGTTGGTGTCGTTCCTCGCGGTCTCGTGCGGCGGGCCGGAAGCCGGCGAATCCGACAGCGCAACCCGGGGTGACTTCCCCACGTGGGAGGTCCGCTTCTCCCACGTGCTCTCGACCAACTCGGAGTTCCATCTCCTGGCGGAGCGCTTCCGGGATCTCATGCTTGAGCGCACCGGCGGGCGCTTCCGGGTCGTCATCTATCCGTCGGGGCAGCTCGGCGGAGAGCGCGTGGCCTTCGAGCAGATCCAGGTCGGTGCGGTGCACATGGCCATCACGGGCACACCCGTGCTCTCGGGCTGGGTGCCCGAGGGGCAGATGTTCGACCTCCCGTTCCTCTTCGAGAACCGGGATCACGGGCTCGCGGTGATGAACGGCCCGATCGGGGACTGGTGGCGCGAGCTGCTGCTGGAGCGCACGGGCGTCCGCTCGCTGGGCTTCCTCGACTACGGGTTCCGCCACGTCTACAACCGGCGCCGGCCCGTCGAGACGCCCGGGGATCTCGCCGGACTGAAGCTTCGGGTGCTGCAGAACGCGACGTACCTGGCGGCGTACTCCGCGCTCGGCGTCCAGGCGACCCCGATGAACTACGGCGAGGTCTACTCCGCGCTGCAGCAGGGCGTGATCGACGGTGGCGAGGCGAACGCCATCGGATTCGTGAGCAGCCGGCTCTACGAGGTGGCCCGCTTCTACAGCTTCACATCCATCACCTACAACCCGATCACGCTCCTGGTGAACGAGCCTTTCTATCGAGGGCTTCCCGAGGATGTCCGGGAGACGGTAGATCGTTCGGCGGCGGATGCGCTCGCCTACCAGAGTGAAGTCGCGCGCCGGATGGAGGCGGACGCCATCGAGCAGATGCGGGCCGCGGGCGTGGAGATCTCGCGTCCGGACCTGGCGCCGTTAGCACCGCCCGTGCGGCCGCGCATCTGGAACGAGCTGGCCGACCGGCTGCCGGATGGCGAGGCGCTGATCGCAAGGCTGGTGGAGGAGGCGGCGCGTGCGAGGTGAGGCGGAGAGCGCCAGTCGGGGCGGAAAACAGGTGACGCGGGCCGAGGCGGAGCGCGAATAATGAGACGGCTCCGCGCCCTCAACGGGGTCCTGGTGAAGCTCGAGACCTGGGCGGCGGGCGGCCTTCTGATCACCGTAGCCCTCGTGGTCCTCCTCCAGGTCCTGATGCGCTACCTCTTCGCGTACCCGAATCCGTGGAGCGAGGAGGTGTCCCGGTTCTGCTTCATCTGGCTGTCTCTGCTGGGGGCGTCGCTGGCCGTGGAGCACCGGGCACACTTCGGGTTCGACCAGGTCACGAAGGCGCTCGCGCCGCGCGCGAAGAAGGTCGTGGAGAGGTTCGCCGGGGCGGTCGTGCTGCTGTTCTCGCTCCTCCTCATCGGCACCGGCATCGCGCTCATGGACCTCACCATGGGAGAGCGCTCGCCGGCGCTGAACCTGCCTGTAGCCCTGGTCTACGCGGCTGCGCCGATGTCCGGTG
>VYDD01000022.1:0-4355 GCA_009843625.1 Gammaproteobacteria bacterium
ACCATGAACGGCAGCAGTACGTGCGTCATCGCGACGAACGTGCCCGTCATGTTGTAGATGAGCGCCAGTCGTCCGCCATCGGACACCAGCCCCAGCGCGACCAGGATGTCGTTGATCACGCCCTGGCCCTGGAGCAGGACGATCCAGGACGTCGTGCGCACCAGCAGCGAGGTCCAGAACGGGACCAGAACCAGTGCCAGGAGCAGGCCGGCGCGCCGTGGCGGCGCATGGGCGATGAAATGCGCGAGCGGGTAGCCGAACAGAAGGCACAGTCCGGTGATGGACAGGCTGACCAGGAAGGTGCGCGCGAACAGACGCAGGTAGATGCGGCGGTCCTCGTCCTGGCGCGCGATCGATCCGTCGGGAAGTCGCCGCAGATCGACCGCGGCCAGGTAGTGACGGCTGGTATACCGCTCGCCGGCGGTGCGCAGCGCGTGCCAGGTGCTCACGTCGCCCCAGGCCGGATCTATCCCGAGGAATGTCTCGCGCCAGGAGCCGTCGGGCACTGCAGCTAGTCTGCGTCCCGTCACCGCGACGACGCTCCGCATCCCCCCCTGCACCCGGTTGACCCGGCCGGCCACCCGGCCGATCACCCGCTCCTCCTGCGCCTCCATCAACTCGCGCGCGGCCGCGACGAAGACCTCCTCGCCGGGCACGCTCTCCCCGTCCCATCCCTCCAGCAGGGCGAGCGTTTCGGGCAGCGCGTCCGCCACCACCGCGTCGTAGACGCTGCGGCTGAACATCGTGGCGAGAGGCGCCACAAAGGTCACGCCGACGAAGGCCACGAGCGGCAGCGCGAGCCCCGCCGCCCGCAGGCGCGGCCGCCAGTCGGCAGCCCTCATCGGGCCAGCCACGAGCTGAAGCGCTCGTTCATCTCGTCCGTGTGGTTCACCCACCACTCCCAGTCGTTGCGCAGCGCCCGCTCCAGGTTCTCCGGATAGGTGGGCATGTGCGGCAGCATGTCGACCCCCGCCTCCGCGTGCGTTCCCACCAGCGGCAGTCCGGAGTACCGTGTGGGGCTGTAGGAGATGTTGGCGCTGACCCGGGCCATGGACTGCGGCGTGGTCGCGAAGGCCAGGAACTCGAGCGCCGCCTCCAGGTTCGGCGTCCCGGCCACGATCACCATCTGGCCGAAGTCGAGCAGCTGCCCGTCCCAGATGATCTCGAAGGGCTGGTTCTCCAGTATCTGGGCGTTGAAGATGCGGCCGTTGTACGCCGTGGTCATGGTCACTTCGCCGTCGGCGAGGAGCTGGGGCGGCTGGGCGCCCGCTTCCCACCACACGATCTGGTCCTTGATGGTGTCCAGCTTGCGGAACGCGCGCTCGATCCCCTCGGGGGTGTCCAGCAACTGGTACACCTCGGCCGGCGGCACGCCGTCGGCCATGAGCGCGAACTCCATGTTGCCCATCGGCTTGCGACGCATTCCGCGGCGGCCTGGAAAGGCTTCCAGGTCGAAGAAGTCCTGCATGGTCCGGGGCTCGGGGCCGGCAATGTTCTCCCGGTTGTAGGCGATTACGGTCGCGTAGAACTCGGCGCCGACGCCGCACTCGGTCAGGGTGCCGGGAAAGAAATCCTCCCCGGGTGGCGTTCCGTCCGCGCCGGGAGCCCACATCGCCGGATCGAGCGGCTCGAGCAGCCCCTCGTCGCAGCCGCGCACCGCGTCGGCGATCTCCATGGGCACCACGTCCCAGTGAATCCGTCCCACGTCGACCTGCGCCCGGACTTCGGCCAGGCCACCGTTGTACTGGGCGTCGCGGATGACGATGCCGGTCTCCGCAATGAACGGCTCGTAGTAGGCGAGCTTGCAGGCGCGCGTGTAGGCCCCGCCCCACGCACCCACGGTCAGGGAATCGGCGGCGTCGCCGCCACAGGCAGCGATCAGGGCGGCGAGCCCCAGCACCGCGAGTCGGCGGGCCATGGGAGCCTCTCGCTGGCGCGCCGAGCGGGCGCTGCAACGCTCGCTCACACCGCGCCTTCCGCGCCGCCGTAGTCCAGGACGCGGCAGTCGGCAGCCGTCCATCCCACGCGGATTTCGTCGCCCTCCAGTACCGCGCCCTGTCCCACCACGTTCGAGATCTTCGCCACGAAGTCCGCCCGCCCGCAGGTCTCCATGTGGATGCGCAGGTGATCTCCCACGAATGTGATGTGCTCGATGACCGCGTCGAACTGGTTCGAAAACAGCCCCGGCTCGGGATGCAGCGTGATTCGCTCGGGCCGGATGGATAGCGTGACCGGGTCCCCCGGCCGGCAGTCCACTACCCGATACCCGCGCACCACCTGGCCGCCCACCTCCACGTCGCACACGTCCCCATCCACCGTGGCGACACGCCCGTGCAGGCGGTTGTTCTCGCCGATGAAGCGCGCGACGAACGAGCGCTCGGGCTCCTCGTACAGGGCTTCGGGCGCGGCCACCTGCTCCACCATGCCGTCGCGCAGCACGGCGATGCGGTCCGACATGACCATGGCCTCCTGCTGGTCATGGGTGACGTAGACGATGGTCACGCCGAGCGTCCGGTGGATGCGCCGGATCTCGTACTGCAACTCTTCGCGCAGGTGGCGGTCGAGGGCACCCAGGGGCTCGTCCATGAGGACCAGCTCGGGCTCGAAGACCAGCGCGCGCGCGATCGCCACCCGCTGCTGCTGCCCTCCCGAGAGCTGCCCGGGCCGACGCTTCTCGAAGCCCTCCAGCCGGACCAGCCTGAGTGCCCGGTCCACCAGCTCCCGCCGCCGGTCGCGCTCGATGCCGCGCACGTCCAGCGGAAAGGCCAGGTTGTCCTCCACGGTCATGTGGGGAAAGAGCGCGTAGTCCTGAAACACCATGCCGATCCCCCGCTTGCGCGGCGGCAGGGCGTGCACCGAGCGGCCGTCGATGCGGATGGCTCCCGCGGTCGGAGTCTCGAACCCCGCGAGCATCATGAGGCACGTCGTCTTCCCCGATCCGGACGGCCCGAGCAGGCTCAGGAACTCGCCCCGGCGCACGCTGAGGTTCAATCCCTGGACGGCCATTACCCGGCCATCGTAGCTCTTGGCGATGTCCTCGAACTCGACGTGGGGCTCTGCTTGAGTCGTCACGCGCTGGTCCTGTTCCGTGTAGACGAAGGGCTGCACGCCGTAAGGCGCGGGCAATGTAGAGTCAAAACCGCTGGCGGCAAACCGGCAAATCGCCCCATCGGGGCAGCCCAGCCCGTTCTGGTGAGAACCCCCGGCCGCCAATAGGTTATCAAGGGTGTTGCGTTGGTTCCGGGCGCGTCCGGGGCGCGGTGAGCACGTGCCGCCACGGCTCGTCGGATCGTTGGTGTCGGTCCCGTCAACAGCGAGAAAGCAATGCTCCGTTCCAGGTCAGCCCGACTCTTTCCCCTCCTCGTCGCCCTTCTGCCGCTCGCGGCCTGCGGCGGGGGTGAGGATCCGGTGGAACCCGAGCCGGAACGACCGCCCGATCTGACGGGCACCTATACGCTGGAGTCGCTGTCCTCAATCGTAACCGGCGGGCAGACCTTCACGCCGCCGATCGTGTCGGGTACCTTCACGGCGCAACAGACATCGGTAACGGGTCCCGAAGCGTCGGGCACAACGATGTTAAGCGTCACACTTCCGGTCGGTACGCCGGGGGGCGAGACCACCACCATTGAGGATCAGGGCACCTACGTCAACCGTCTCGACGGAACGTGGGAGCAAAACGGCCAGATCCTTCAGGGCATCGGGACGTATACCTTCCGCAATAACGTCCTGACCGTTGAAGTGACCGAGCCCGCGCTCAACGTCTCGACCACGGTCTGGCGGAAGAACTGACGGTGATTAGCGGCCGTCGCATGCGCCCACCACAGCGCTGGGCCCTGGCCGCACTCTTCGGTCCCTTCATGCTGCTCGCCGGCGCGCCCCTGACCGCCCAGGCCGTGGCCACCATCCGGGGCGTGGTGGTGGACGACGAAGACGGCAACCCCGTCATGGGCGCCGAGGTGCTGGTGCAGTCGACCCCGCTGCGCGCGCTCACAGCCGAGGACGGCAGCTTCGAGATTCCCGTGCCGGACGAGGGCACCTACACGCTGTTCGTCATCGCCGACGGCTACGGCAGCGCGGAGGTCACGGCCGATCCCGCCACCACCGCAGCCGAGCCGCTCCGCATCCCGCTCGAAGCGCAGCTCTTCGATGTCCCGGGCGTCACCGTCACGGCGAGCCGGACCACCGTCCGTCCCGGCGACGCCCCCGTGAGCGTCGCGATCCTGAGCGGGGACGAACTCCAGCGTCGCGACGTCACCAACCTCAAGGAGGCGCTCCCGTTCGCCCAGGGCGTGACCTTCAACGCGGGCCACATGGATATCCGCGGCTCCAGCGGCTTCGCCCGCGGTGTCGGCAGC
>VYDD01000022.1:4365-11528 GCA_009843625.1 Gammaproteobacteria bacterium
CGGCGGGACGGCCACCGGGCGCTCACTGGTGCGGAATCGAGGATCGACTACAACATCCTGCCGCTCCTGGACGTCGACCGCGTCGAGATCGTGAAGGGCCCCAACTCCACCCTCTGGGGCACGAACGCCATGGCCGGCGTGGTCAACGTGATCACGCGCCCGCCCCTGGGCCCCCCGCGCACCGCCGTGCGCGGTTACTACGGCGTGTTCGACACCCCGGGCAACCTGCACTTCACCGACGAGCGCCTGAGCATGCGCGGGCTCCAGATCCAGCATTCGCGGCAGATCGGGGGCGCGGGGGTGACGGTATTCGCGGGCCGCGAGGGAACCGACGGCTTTCGCCAGAACGGAGGCCAGGAGCGCTGGCAGTGGCGCGCCAAGGCGGTCTTCGGAGCCGAGTCGTCAAGGCCGCTAGAGGTCTTCGCCAGCGGCAAGCGCGAGGACGTGGAAGAGTTCTTCACCTGGCTCTCGCCCGAACGCCGGCTCGAGGTGGATCCCGCGGACCTGGGCGACTGGAAGCGCCATTCCGATCTCATCTTCGGGCTGACGGCCACCCCGGTGGTCACCTCGACGCTCAAGCTGCAGCTGCGGCCGCAGGTGCAGCATGTCCGCAACCAGAACCACTTCCACGACAACGACGACTTCCACCGGTCCACGCGCTACGGCACTGATCTGCAACTGTCGTTCTTTTCCGGCGGACGCCATGCGGTCACGGCGGGAGGAGAAGCGTCTCGCACCGATGTGACTTCCAACTTCCTCAGCCCGACGCCGGACATCACCGATCTCGCGCTGTTCGTTCAGGACGAAATCGATTTCTCGGAGCGGCTGCGCGGTTCGGCGGGCATCCGGCTGGATTCGCACAAGTCCTCGGTGGTGGAAGGCGATCTGACGCTGAATCCAAAGATCGGGCTCGTCTTCGAGACCACTCCGGACATGAGCCTGAGGACATCCCTGAGCCGGGGATACCGGTCGCCCAGCGTCGTGGAGCAGTTCACCAGGACCACCACCTTCGGCTTTCGCGTCGTGCCCAATCTCGAGTTGCGCGGCGAATCTGCCTGGGCCGGGGAAGTGGGCACCACCATCGTCCCGAACGAACGGCTCTGGCTCGACGCGGGACTCTTCTGGAGCGAGTACTCCGGCCTGATCGAGGTCACCGGCGCCCCGAACCAGCCCCTCACCTTCCAGTTCCGCAACGTGGCCGAGGCCCAGGTACGCGGGCTCGACGCCGGCCTGCGCTTCGGCGTCGTGCCCCAGAAGCTCAACCTGCACGCGAACTACCTCTTCATCGACTCGCAGGATCTCGACACCGGCCGGCCGCTCGCGTACCGGTCGCGCCACAACATCACAACGACCCTTTCCGGCTGGGCCGATCTGCTGGCGCTGGACGTGCGTCACCGGAGCGAGGCGGAAACCGTTCTCGCCTACCCTCTGGATGAACGCGGCCCCATCACGCTGCTGGACCTGCGGCTCGCCCTCGAAGTCATGGACATGGATGTGCGGGCGAAGGTGGAGAACCTTCTGCAGGCGGAGTACGTAGACGTCCAGGAGCGCAATCCGGGAGCGACCCGGAGCTTCCGGGTCACCGTGACTTCCCGCTTCTGAGGCCGGCTCCGGGGCAACTCCGGGATCCGCTCGGGTGTCCAACGGATACCACCGTCCAGCGAGGAAGCCCGTGACCCCATCCGATCCAATGAGCCTGGAGCAGTACGCGGCGGACGACGGCCCCGCGGAGTCACCGCTCGTCGGCTTCCTCTATCCCGCCCCCGCCGAACGCAAGGTCGGCGGGATCATCAAGTGGTGGGAGAAGCGGCGCCTCGCCTACAACGCGGTGCTCGCGGGGTCCGGGATCGGCACCATCCTCATGGCGCTGCTCACGCTGAACCCGCTCTCCGAGGTGGTGCAGGCGCTCCCGGCGATCCTGCCCTTCGGGATCATGGCCAACCTCTGCTACACGCTCGGGTGGATGGTCGAGAGCGTTCTGCACAGGATCTGGGGACGCAGCCTGCGCCCGGTCGGGCCGGCGCTCTTCCGGGCCGGGCTGACGCTCGGGGTGGGCGTCGCCTTCGTCATCCCCACGATCATGCTCATGGTCGCATTCGTGGTGAGGCTGGTGACCGGCAATCTGTAGGGTCGGGGGCAACGGGCGCCTCGCAACGTCCGGCTACACCGCTATCTCCCGACGATCTCCAGCAGTTCGATCTCGAAGATCAGCGTCGCGTTGGCGCCGATCAGCGAACCCGCGCCGGCCTCGCCGTACGCCAGCTCCGACGGGATCGTGACGCGGATGTGGCTGCCGACCGACATCAACTGGAGCGCCTCGCTGAATCCCGCGATAAGGCCGTTCACCGGGAAGGTGTTGGGCTCGCCCCTGTCATAGGAGGCGTCGAACTGGGTTCCGTCGGTGAGCGTGCCGCGGTAGTGGACGACGACCTCGTCATTCATGGTCGGCATCGGGCCGTCACCCTCTCGCAGCACCTCGTACTGAAGGCCGCTATCGGTTGTGATCACTCCGGCTCCATCGCCCGCGCATGCGACGCTGGTCAGCGCCAGCAGGGCGAGCACACCGCGAGATGGCTTGCGCATCTTGGTCTCCCTGGATGGTGGATGCTCCCTGGATGGTGGAAGCGTGTGCAGGAAGCTAACGCTCAGACCCCTGAGGCAGGGACTCGCCACCGCTGCCACGCAGGGCCCGGCGCACGAATTCCACCGCTTCGTCTACGCTCTCGGCGGTCGGCACGGAGCCCGGGAGTCGATCCGCGCGGGCCGTGTCTCCCAGCAGGATGAGGGGCCGGCGGTAACGGACCGCCAAGTCGACCTCCGAAGCCGTACCCGAGGATCCCGGCAACGCGATGACGACATCGGAGGTCAGGATGTTGATGTGGTTGCGGGAGCGGAGCCCGGAACCATCGTCGCCGCGGGCGTCGAGGTGAGTGCGGATGGCGAGTTCAACCCGGGGATTGGGATAGCCGGGGGGAGTGCCCGGGTCTGCATCGGCTCGATCAGAGGGCGTGTCGCCGGCCGGGAGGATCCCGATGACCAGTCCCGCCCGATCCGGCACCGCGCCGAAGGCCCGCGAGACCGACTCCATGACTCCGGCCCCGCCCCCCGTCAGCAGGTGCACGCCCAACCGCGCCAGTGCGCGGCCCAGCGGCTCGGCGAGATGGGCGTGCCGGGCGGAGCCGGAGCCCATCACCCCGACCACGGGGCGCCCCAGCGGCCTTCTGCTCGGCGAGAGGAGCTCCGGTCTACTTCAGCAGAATGAACCGCCGATGGAGCGGCTGCACCGGACGCGCGTTCATCGGATACAGGGCCGCGAAGGCGTCGACCTGCTCCTGCGAGACCGCAATCGACTCGGTCATGACCACCCAGCTCACCACCTCGGAGCAGGGCGGCGTGGTCAGAGAACCGGCGTAGCGGAAGAAGGCGCGTCCCTCGGGCAGGAAAGCGTTCAGGTCGATCCCGGCCAGTGGGGCGGGCGCCTCGTCGACGCCGGGTATGGCATCCCATATGGCCTGTGTGGCGGCATGGGCCTGGCCGGCATCCATGAAGACCCCGACCACCGCCAGGTCCCCCTCCGCGGACTGATGCACGAAGTGCACTTCCATCGGGTAGACCCCTCCCTCGACGGTGTGCTCGCTGGGCAGGTGGAAGTGGAACTGCAGCATGGAGAACTGTCGGCCCTCCAGGGTGATCGTATTCCCTTCGGCCATGTTGACCTGGATGGTGTGCCCGTTGTCCACGACCTCCCCGTCGGTGGGCTGCCACTGGATCTCGAGCCCGCCGCCGCCCGCCGGAATCGCGCCCGCCAGGTCGATCGGGGACTGCTGCACGCCAGTGTCGCAGACCGCGAACGACGGGTCCAGCCCGCCCCACATGTCGGCACCGGTCGCGCCCTCGTAGCTCCAGTGAACTTCGCCGCCCTCCGCCTCCTGTTCCGCGCCCATTTGCTCCTCCGCATCCGCCTGGCCCGGTGCATCCGCCTGGCAGGCGTACTGGGTGCCCAGGAGGCAGGCCATCGCGAGGCCGGCGGCGAGTGTCTTCGGGAATGAATGATGATGGTTCATGAGTTCCTCCGTGGCGTCTTCGGCACAGCCGATCTGCGACAGGCGGATTTTACTGCCGAGCGGGTCGCGGGTCCAATCCGGAGGCGTATTATGGATGGTCGGATCGAGACGGAATTCAAGCCCAGGGCCTCCATGCGACCCACCTCAACGAACACGCGCGGGTACGGCTTCCACGCGGCGGCGGCGGTCGTGGTCGCCAACATGATCGGCACGGGGGTGTTCACCAGCCTGGGATTCCAGCTGGAGACCATCCAGTCCACCTTCCCGCTCCTGCTGCTCTGGGTGGTCGGAGGCGTGGCGGCCTTCTGCGGCGCGATCACCTACGCGGAACTGGGCGCGGCGCTACGGCGTTCGGGCGGCGAGTACACCTTTCTGGGACGCATCTACCATCCCGCCGCAGGCTTCGTGTCGGGATGGATCTCGGCCACGGTCGGGTTCGCCGCCCCCACCGCGCTGGCCGCGATCACCTTCGGCACCTACCTCGCCTCGGTCTTCCCGGCGCTCTCGCCCGCCTGGCTGGCCGCCGGCCTGGTCGCGGCGGCGGCGTGGGTGCACTCGGCCACCTACGGCGCCTCGTCCTTCTTCCAGCGCAGCTTCACGACCGTCAAGGTGATCCTGATCGCCGCCTTCTGCGCCGCCGCGCTGGCCATGGTCGAGGCCCCGGAGCCCGTAGCGCTGCTCCCTTCGGCGGGCGATGCCGAACTCGTCTTCGGCGGCGCCTTCGCGGTATCGCTCATCTACGTCTCGTACGCGTACACCGGCTGGAACGCGGCCACCTACCTGACCGGCGAGCTCGAGAACCCGGGGCGCACGCTGCCCGGCGTCCTCGCGGGCGGCACCCTGCTGGTCATGGCTCTCTACCTGGCCCTCAACTACACCTTTCTGAGGGCGGCGCCGATGTCGGAACTGGAAGGAAGGCTCGAGGTGGGGCACATCGCCGCCATGCACATCTTCGGGCCCCTGGGCGCCGACATCATGGGCGTCACCCTGGCCGTGCTGCTGGTCTCCACCGTGAGCGCCATGGTGCTGGCCGGCCCGCGGGTCCTGCACGTCATCGGCGAGGACTATCCCGTCTTTCGATTCCTGGAGAAGAGGACGCCGTCCGGCATCCCCCGGGTCGCGATTCTCACCCAGGCGGCGCTCGCCCTCTTTTTCATCTTCAGCGCGTCCTTCGAGGCGATCCTGGTGTTTTCCGGCTTCACGCTGGGGCTGAACAGCCTGCTCGCAGTGGCGGGAATCTTCGTGCTGCGGAGGCGCGAGCCGGAACTCGAGCGCCCCTACCGCGCCTGGGGATATCCGGTCACGCCCCTGGTCTACCTGGCGCTGACGTCGTGGACCCTCGCCTTTATCCTCGTCGACCGCCCGGCGCAGGGCCTCATCGGCCTGGGACTGATCGCGGCCGGACTGCTTTTCTACTGGGTGGCGGGCCGCCGGACGGCGTAACGGCGGGCCTGTTCGAAGACCTGACCCACGCTGCCCAGCTCCGGCTCCGCTTCCAGCAGCCGGGCAAGAACACCCGTCACGTTGGCCACCGCGAAGCTGATTCCGCCCAGGTTGCGCGCGGGGGAAACGCCAGGAATCGGTCGGGGGAAACCCGAGGCCAGGAACGCCGGATCTCCCTGATGGTCGATGCCCACCCGCACCGAATGGCGGGAGCAGCTCCAGTCCAGCAGCACCCCGATGGCGCCGCGAATCGACCCCGGAAGCCAGCGCACGCCATCACTCTGGCGAGCCGAGACGACGAGCGCTCCCTGCTCCGCCGCCCGTGTCACGGCCGCAGCCAGCCTGGCTTCGTGCGCCGGATTCGACGTGCCTAGGCTGAGGTTTACCAGCCGCGCCTCATGCTCCGCGGCCCATTCGATGGCCCGCACCAGGGCGCCGCAACTGGTGGCCAGCCGGTCGCCGAACACCTTCACGGCAAGCAACTCGGCTGCGGGCGCCTTCTCCTTGATGGCCGCGGTGACGGCCGTCCCGTGGCCGAGCCAGTCGACGTAGTCGTCGGCTTCCGATCCGTCCGACCCAATGGCCACGCCGCCGGCGACCCCCCCTACGTGGGGATGGGCCGCGTGGACGCCGCTGTCCACCACCGCGATGCGCACGCCCTCGCCTCGAAGCTCATCCGGCGGCGGGGCGTCCAGCTGCAGCTCCAGATGCTCCCATTCTGCCATTGGTCCCATGAGATCGATGATAAAGGCTGGTAGCTCCCGTAACCAAGCGCAACGGATCGCCGCGTGGCATCGGAGGCCTGTCGCATCTGCGCGAGAACCCCTCTGCACGGCGTTGCAAATCGCCAGATGCAACAAATTGTTGCCTTCTCACTTTTGCAACAGTCTGCAGAGGGTTGGGCAGAAGGAGCTACTACCGATAATCGCGGCCATCTGAGCGGCCCATGCCGCTAACCCCCTTCCCCCCCGAACAACCGGGCGAAGGTGCCGTGCCGCCCCAGCAACTCCGCAGCGGTCCCTTCCTCCACGATGCGCCCGCGCTCCAGCACCACGACCCGGTCGGCCCGCCGGGCGAGCGCGAGACGGTGGGACACCAGGATGGTCGTGCGGCCCCGCATCACCGCCTGGTAGCCCTCCATCAGCGCGCGCTCGGAGGCCGGATCCAGCGAGGAGGTGGGCTCATCGAGCACCAGCACCGCGGGGTCGGCCAGGAAGGCGCGCGCGACCGCCACCCGCTGGCGCTGCCCCGCCGACAGCTCCCGTCCCTGCTCTCCCACCTGCGTCTCCATGCCGTCCGGCAGGGTCGCAAGGAAGGCGTCCAGCCCCACCGCCCGCGCGGCCGCCTCCACCTGCCCTTCCGACGCGTCCGGCCGGCCGTAGCGGATGTTCTCCGCGATGGTGGTGTTGAACAGGAACGGCTCCTGCTCCACCGGCACCACCGCGGCGCGCACGTCCGCAAGCCGGAGCGCGCGCAGATCGCGACCGCCCAGCAGGATCCGGCCGGCGACCGGGTCGAGCTGCCGCGAAAGCAGGTCCACGATGGTGGACTTGCCGCTCCCGCTCGCGCCCACGACCGCCACCACCTCCCCCTCCCCGACCGCCAAGTCGACCCCGTCCAGCACCGGATCCCCGCGCCCGAACGAGAAGCTCACTC
>VYDD01000441.1:0-9784 GCA_009843625.1 Gammaproteobacteria bacterium
GCACGGTACTCTGGTATCGGCTCCCGAACAGCGCGCCATCATCGACAGCGCGTTCCGCCTCTTCTGGCGTGATCCGCTGGGGCGGGACGAGGCCCTGCAGGCGCTGCTCTCGACGTCGCGCATGGGCGAGGGCGAGCCGGGCGAGCGGGCTCCGGCCCGACTCTCGGCGGGAACGGCCCCGGGGTACACCGAGTCGACGCAGGCCCGGGAAGGCGAGGAGATTTCCATGCGCATGGCCTTCTCACCCTCGGAGGTGCTGCGCACCAAGGACTTCGAGCAGATGACGCCGGAGGAAGTCCGGCAGGCCAGGGAGGCGCTCCGCCACCTGAAGCTGGATCTGCGGCCGATCCTGACGCGCCGCCTCCGCCCCGATCCTCATGGGCCGGGGATCGACGCGCGCCGCACCCTGCGGGCCAGCCTTCGTACCGGCGGATATCCCATGTCGCTGCGGCGCCGCTCACACGCCACGCGCCGCCCGACGCTTGTGGCCATCTGCGACATCTCGGGATCGATGGAGACCTATTCACGCATTCTGCTGCACTTCTTCCACACCCTGACCAACGCCGGCGAGCGCATCCACACCTTCCTGTTCGGCACCCGACTCACCAACATCACGCGCCTTCTGCGCGACCAGGATGTGGACCGGGCGATGGAGCGCGTGGGGCAGACGGTGCTCGACTGGTACGGCGGGACGCGCATCGGCGCTGCGCTGCGGGCCTTCAACCTGCACTGGTCCCGGCGCCTGCTGGCGGAGGGGGCGGTGGTGCTGCTCGTGACCGACGGGCTCGACCGCGAGGGCGCCAGCGGGATCGCCTTCGAGGCGCGCAGACTGCGCAAGTCGTGCCGGCGGCTGATCTGGCTGAATCCGCTGCTGCGCTACGAGAGGTTCGCGCCCCGGGCGGCGGGCATCCGGGCGCTTCTGCCCGAGGTGGACGAGCACCGGGCCGTGCACAATCTCGCGAGCGTGGAGGCGCTGGCGAGGGCGTTGGGGCGAACGGAGCCGGGCATCCCGGCGCGGGCATCCTGAAGAGTGGAGCGGCCGCCTCCTGACGTGTCGCGGCGCGGTGTCGTGAACGGGCGCTTCCTCCCGGGCCGGCGGATCGAGCGACTGCTGGTCCTGTCCGTCCTGGTCGGTGCCCTGGCCGTGCCGGCGCGGGCGACCGCGCAGAACGCCGGGAGCATTCTGGGCCGCGTTGTCGACGCATCTACCGGCGTGGTGCTCCAGGATGTCCTCCTGGTCGTCGAGGGGACGGAGCTCCGGACCTCATCCGCGCCCGACGGCCGCTTCATCCTGGTGGCGGTGCCTTTCGGGGACCGGGCGGTGACGGTCTCCCTGCTCGGCTACACCACCACGACGGTCGAGGGCGTGCGCGTGCGCCCGGGTCAGCCTGCGCGCGTTCTGGTCGAACTGGAGCCGGAGGCTCTGGAACTCGACGAGATCCGGGTCGAGGTGGAACGCGTCCGCCTGGTGGAGCCCGAGGTAAGCGCGACCCACGAGCTGATCCAGGCCCGGGAGCTGCGCGAGCTGCCAATCGACGAGGTCTCGCAGGCCATCGAGCTGGCGCCCGGGGTCAGCGACGGCCACTTCCGCGGGGGGCGCATCGGCCAGGAGGCCTACGTCGTCGACGGTCTGGAGTTCAAGAACCAGTTCGAAGCGTCGTCCCAGGGTCCCGCGCTGGAGCACCCCTCCGACGCACTGGAGGAGATCGAGGTGGTGACCGGCGGGCTTGGAGCGCGCTTCGGATCGGCGCTTTCGGGGGTGGTGCACTACACGACCAGGCGTGGCGATCCGGAGCGATGGCGGGGAGCGGCAGCCGTGCGCACCGACCACTGGGCGCCGGAACCAACGTTTCGGGGCTTCGCGGCGCTTACGGCATCCGGAGGCGGACCGGCACCCGTGCTCGGGCGGGGCTCGGTGGTGTTCGCGAGCCTGCTCGCCCAGGGCATGCTGGATGCGGAGCCGCGCGCCCGCGGCCTGACCTGCCTTCGGCGCGGCGACGGTGATGGCGAACTGGATGCGCTCATCGAGAGGGTGACGGGGGATCCGGCCACCGCGGGGCTGACCTGCCCCTACACTGCCGCTGCCTTCCCCCACCAGGCGGGCGACAAGCTTCTGGCCTTCGCGCGCGTTGACCGGCCGATCGCGGACGGGCTGGCCCTGACGACCACCCTCCTGCACAACCGGGTGCAGTCCGGGCTGTACACGTCCGAATTCAAGTACAACCCGGAATACCAGCTCGGACAGCGGGCGGACGGCACGCTCGCCACCGCATCGCTGGACTGGTCCCGGCAGGGGCTGGGCGGGGGCGCCCACGTGACGCTGCGGGGATCCGCCATGCGGCTGGACCGCTACCTGGGCGTGGTCGATCCGGACTCCCGGGCACGCCGGCGCACCGTCGCGGGGTTCGGACCGGCCCGGCTGGCCTTTCTGGGCGAGGAGTTCGTGCGAAGTCCGGTCCAGGACCAGTTGAGGTCCGCGGCTCCGGTGCCCGGGTACCTTCCTCCCGGTGGCTCCGTCGGATCTCCCTTCGGGCCCGCCGCTGAGGGCATCTTCCACACCGAGGGGACCCCCGGCATCGCCAACTGGACGCGCACCGGGTTCGTCGGCGCCGACCTCTTCGCCGAGCTGCTGTCATCCGCCGGTCACGTCCTCAGCGCCGGAGGCGGGACCAAGCTCTATCGCGTCGAGTCCTACGAGCGGGCGAGGAGCTTTGTGGCCGGATCGTCGCCCAACTACGCGCTTTTCTATCCGGGGTCGGCGAGCGCCTTCGTCGATGCGCGACTCGCGGCGGAGGACGAAATCGCCGTCACGCTCGGAGCGCGAATCGATGCCTTTCGCGCCGGTCTCGACTATCGGCACGACCGGGTGGATTTTCTCGCCCCGGGGACGCGCGCGGGATGGAAGATCGGCGTCACGCCGCGCATAGGCGTCTCGGGCCCCGTGCCGGGCACGGACGGACAGCTCGCCTTCCGCTTCAACTACAGCCAGGTCGCGCAGCCTCCGGACTTCCGTTTCTTCCTCGACACCACGCTCGGCGATTCGCTCAGAACAGACATCCGCCGGCAGGGGAATCCGGATCTGGCATTCGAGAAGGGGACGAATCTCGAGTTCGGGCTCACGCGGCAGATCGGCGAGAGCGCGGGCGTGGCCCTGGTCGGGTTTCGCAAGGAGCTGAACAATCTCGTGACCGGCAGCCTGCGTTTTGCCGGGTTCGGGAAAGGCCAGTTCACGGGAGGAGATTTCGGGACGGTGCGGGGCGCGGAGATGTCGGTACGGGCCCGGTGGCCGTTCCTGCGGCTCCGTCTGGGTTACGCGCTGCAGAAGGCGGTGGGCGTGGTTTCAACGGCGCTCGACCCCGAGTTGGAGGATCCCGACGCGACCCGCGAGGAGTTCCCTCTGGCGTTCGACCGGCGCCACTCCGCGAACCTGGCCGTCTTCGCGGGCCGCGCCGCGGGAGCAGCCGATCGGCGCTGGGGCGTCGCCCTCGCCACGGCGGCGAAGAGCGGATACCCCCTGGACCGCCAGGTGCTCGCTCCGGAGCGCGAAACCGACTCCGGACGCCCGGATCCCGCCCGCTTTCTGCCCTGGATCGTGCAACTCGACCTGCGGGCCACCTTGGAAGTCGGCAACCTGCCGGGTTGTTCGGACTGCCGCTGGCGCATCGTGTTCGACGGCCGCAACCTCCTCGACCGCGCAAACGTGCTGGCGCTCCGCCGCGATACGGGCACGATTGCGCCCCCCGCGGCGCAGGTCCTCGATCTGGCGCGGGGCGGGGCGGGCGGCGCCATCCCGCGGGAATCACCGCGCTACAGCGCGCTTGCGGATCTGGACGGCAACGGGCGCATCACGGATCTGTAATACCTGACGGTGCGGTTGGCGGCCGCTCTGGACCGCATGGATCCGTCGCTGTTCTTCGACGAGCCGCTGCAACTGAGGCTGGGCGTCGAGGTCGGGTTCAGGTGATGCGCCGGCGCTCGGTTCCGCTGATGCGGCGCGGCTCAGTTTCGATGCTGCGCCCGGGCGCATGGATGGCACTGGGGGCGCTCTGGGCTTTCGGCTGCCGGGAAGCCACGTCGCCGTTCGTGTCGGTGGACCGTCCGTCCACCGAAGTGACGGGGCCGCGCCAGCTCACCTTCTCCGGGCTCGACGAGCGTGCCCCGGTCTGGCTGGGGCTCGACTCGCTGGCCTACGTGGCCGAGGGCGTCGCGCCATTCGCGCAGAGCCCGGGCGTTCTGATGAAGATCGCCGCCACGGGCGGGGCCGCTGAGCCGTTGCTCCCCGCGCTCCAGTTTGCCGGCGGTGCGTCCCACTGGCTCGCCAGTCCGGCGCCCTCACCCGATGGAGTTCGGGCGGCCTACGTGGAGATGTGGGCAGTGGCCGACGAAGATCTCTGTCCGGCGGCCGTCGTCGTTTGCGATCCGTCTGGCGCTCCGCGGATCGCCGCGCGCCTGGCCGAGATCCGGCTTCACCTCATGGACCGCGAAGGAGGAGGATCGCCGGCGCCCGGACGCTCGCTCGTCGTATCGCTCGAGGGGCGGGAGTTCGTACCACTGCAGGGCGACCCTTTCCTGCCCGGCTACTTCCGCATCCGCTACTACCCCTTCCAACGCCTCTTCCACGAGGAGAATCCGCCCCTCTTCCGCCCCAGCTGGGATCCGGGCGGGACTCGTGTCGCGTTCAGCGACGGGCTCCAGGTGCTGCTTTGGGACCTCGCATCTTCCCACGCGGAAGCGGTGTCCGGCACGGACGGCGGCGTGACTCCCGCCTGGTCGCCGAATGGCGAGTGGATCGCGTTCACGAGGCTGGTGCGGGGAGACTCGGCTGCCGCGAGCTGCACCCATTCCGGGTTTCTGGGGCCGGTCTGCCGGCAGGACCGGGTGGACTACGAGGTGGCTGACCGGAGGATCGCGCTGGCGCGGCCGGATGGTTCGGAAACCCGCGAACTGGGCCGGGGAGAAGAGCCCGCCTGGACGCCCGACTCGAGCGGGCTCGTCTTCCGGCGGGACGGACGCCTGTGGACCGTGCCGGTGGAAGGGGCGGCGGCGACTCCGATTCCCGACACCGAACGAGGCCGCGAGCCCGCGGTTTCGCCCGATGGAAGCAGACTGGCCTATGTCCGGTTGCTGACCGGCGGAAAGCACGACCTTTGGGTCGTCCCGTTCGAGGAAGGAGGATCGTGAGCGCCGGCTGGAGAGGGAGGATGGTGAACGCCGGTTGGCGGGGGATCGTGATCGGCGGCCGGAGCGCGGACGTCGGGAAGCTTGGGAGGCGCGGACGCGTAGCGGCGACGCGTAGCGGGTTCGCGCTGATGCTGGTGATCGCCCTCGCAGGCTGCGGCGACCCGGTCGTGATTCTGGGAGACGCGCCGGGCGTCATGCGGGTCGTGGCCGGGAAGCCGGCGGACCTCGAGCCCGCGGAACGGGTGCCTGCCACCGACTTCGAGCTGTCTTCGCCGCGCGGACTGGCGCTGGGACCGGACGGGACGCTCTACATCGCCGCCCGCCGGGCGGCCCGCATCCTGGCCGTGCGTGCCAACGGCGATGTCGCCGTGGTGGCAGATCAGAGCGGGTGCTCGGGTCCCGCCTGCATGCGCCGTCCCGAAGGCCTCGCGCTCGCCCGGGACGGCACGCTGCTGGTGGCGGACGGCCGGGCCGGACGGGTCTTCCGGGTGACCCCGGGGCCGGCTGGCGATGGGCCGGTTGCCGTTCTGGCCGGCGACCCGGAAGGCGTGCCTCCGGCAAGCGGCCTCCAGGCCACCAAGGCTCGCTTCGGCGAGCCCGCGGGCGTGGCCGTATCGGGGACGGGGGACGTGTTCGTGAGCGACTGGCCCGAGCACCGCGTGTGGCGCATCGCCCGGGACGGCACTCTTTCCCCGGCCGCTGGCAACGGACGTGCCGGCAGCTCCGGTGACGGCGGACCCGCCACAGAGGCCCGTCTGCGCGCCCCCCGTGGGCTGGCGATTGCGGAGGGGCGCCTCTACATCGCCGACGCGGCCGACCAGCGCGTCCGCGTGGTCGACCTGGACACCGGCATCATCGACCCGGTCGCCGGCTCCGGGACACAGGGGTTCTCGGGCGACGGCGGACCGGCCCTCCGCGCGAGGCTTGCCTTCCCCGAGGCCGTCGTGGCGGTCGACGGCGGTGCGACCGTCTTCATCGCCGACCGCGGGAATGGCCGGGTGCGCGCCGTCGAGACCGCTACCGGAGTCATCCGGACGTTCGCCGGCAACGGCGCGTCCGACTACAATGGCTCCGGCCTGGAAGCGGGCGAGACCGCCCTGCCCGCTCCGGCGGGCCTTGCCTCCGACCTGGGCTTCCTCTTCATTGCCGACGACCAGCTCAACCTGGTGTGGCGGACCCCGATCCGGTTCTGAGCCCCGCGGCGGCTCGCCGGAGAGGAATCATCCTCGACATGCACCGATGGATCGATACGTGAACCTTCCACCATCGTACGCGCGCCTCCCCGCCGGCGGATGCATCGCCGTCGCCTCGATGTTCGTGGGATTCGCGGCGGGATGTGGCCCGGAGGATGTCGGCCCCACCCCCATCGTCCAGGACAGCGCCGGTGTGGAGCTCGTGCGCCACGGACCGCTGGCCGACTATGGCCGCCCCGTCATTCCGGCAGAATACATCCTGACCATCGGCGACATGGAAGGGCCTCCCGAGATGCTCTTCGCGGAAGTGGCCGGGGTCGAGTTGCTGGACGACGGGACCATCGCCGTCCTCGACCGGGATGCGGCCGAGATACGGCAGTTCTCGCCGGACGGCTCCTTCCTCCGCCGCATCAGCCGCAGGGGCTCCGGACCGGGCGAGATCAGCGGCGATTTCACGGTCGGGCTGGTCGGCATCGGCGCAGGGCGCCTCCTGGTGCCCGACGCCATCAACCAGACCGTCACCATCTTCGACCGCGAAGGCGGCCTTCTCGAATCGCAGCCGTGGGACATCCTGCAGTCGTACATGCCCGAATGGAGGGCCGCGAGCGACACGACGCTGGCCGTGCACCTGTGGTCGGCAACCGCCCCCTGGCACGTCCTGGCGCACAGGTCCGTTACCGGCGCACTGCTCGACACCCTGGCGGTATTCGCGGTCCGCCCGTCCTTCAACCCCGCGGACCAGCGCTTTCCGGTCTGGGCCGACATGCTCGTTTGGTCCACGCGCGAGCCGGACCAGGCCGTTGCCGGCTGGATGTCCGAGCCCTGGGTCATCCTCTTCCGGCGGGGCACACCCGTGCGCAGGATCTCATGGGAGCGCGACGAGGAACTGCTGACTGAGGAACAGCACGATATCCTCCTCGGCATCATCGCCCGGAACATGGATCCGGGCGGAATCCCTCCGGACCTGCGCGCCCAGGTGCGCCTGCCCGAACGGCTGCCGGCGATGGCGGACATTGAAACGAGCGCGGAACTTGTCCTTGTCCAGCGCGTCCGGTCGGTGGAGAGGCTGGACCAGCGCATCACCTACGTCAACCGGGGACCGTCGGGCTTCGGCGGCCCGCTGTGGGACGTGTTCAGCTTCGAGGGCGACTACCGGGGCGTGCTGGATCTGGGTGCCCCGGCCGATGTGTTTGACATCCGGGGCGATACCATTCTGGGCGTGCGCGAGGACAGCCTCGGGGTTCAGCATCCGTTCCTGGCGCGGATACCGGCCGAACTGCGGGAAGGGCGCTGATCAGAGCAGCCGAATCGGTCCCGGATAACGCCCGATGACCGGATCGAGCGTAAGCAGCGTCAGCCCTTCGATCTGAGCCTGTGCCACCAGCATCCGGTCGAAGGGATCGCTGTTGATCGGGGGCAGCAGGTCCGCCGCCACGGCGTGGGAGCCGGAGACGGGCAGCTCCGTGTACGCGTTCTCGAGCAGACCCCGTCGCAGCAGGCGCGGATCGACGCGGTAGTCGTCTCGCCCCAGCCCGTTCTTGATCGCGACCTCCCATAGGGATGCGGCGCTGAACGCGAGTTCCGAATCGGGATCCTCCAGAATCGTGCGCGCGACGCTCGGAAGCCGCTCCGGCATGCCCGCGGCATAGAGCAGCAGGTGGGTGTCGAGAAGAAACGTCATGATCTGCCCTCGAACGATGCCTCGATCTGCTTCCTGCCCATGCGGTCGAAATCGGGTGGAAGCGTGACGTGTCCCGCGAGAAAGCCCAGACGCCGTGTCGCGCCGTCCTCGTTGTCCTCCACCGCGGTGACCTTGACCAGCGGGTTGCCCGCGCGGGCGATGATGAACGGCTCTCCCTCGACGGCCTCCCGCACCAGGCGCGAGAGGTGTGTCTTGGCCTCATGCATGTTGTAGGTGCGCATGACGATGGCTCCCGGAAAGAGATGAACTTAGGTCACTAAACTAAGTCCGATCCCTCTATCGCGCCAGCGGCGATGCCCCCGGATTGCGGATGACGTCGATGATCTGCGCCAGGATGGAGAAGGCGATTTCCGCGGGGGTGCGCGCGCCGATTGAGAGCCCGACGGGGCTGTGGATGCGCGCGACGGCTTCAGGGGCGAAGCCGGCCTCGAGGAGGCGCTCCCGCCGCTGCCGCCGGGTGCGGCGTCCTCCCAGCGCGCCGATGTAGAAGGCGTCGCTTTCGAGGGCCGCGCTGAGGGCCGGGTCGTCGATCTTCGGGTCGTGGGCGAGCACCACCAGCGCGCTGCGCGCATCCAGCCCGATCCGCTCCAGCGCCTGGTCCGGCCAGGCCCGCACGAGCTCCGCGCCAGGGAAGCGCTCCCGGGTGGCGAACCCCTCGCGCGGATCGATGATGGTGGCCGGCAGGCCGACCTCGGGGGAGGTGCGCGCCAGCACCTGGGCGATGTGCACGGCGCCCACCACCAGCAGCCTGCGGGGCACCGTGTAGGGACGGAGGAGGACCGGGCCGTCGGCGGTCTCGGCCACCTGGGCTTCCTCGGCGCGAAGGGCGGCGTAGACCTGGTCCGCCGAGACGCCCGCGATGGTTCGCGGTTCGCGCGCTCCGGCAGGCCCGATTTCCACCAGTTCCTGGGCGCCGTCGCTCAGCCGGGTCGCGAGGACGACGCTTCGCCCCGACCGCTGTGCTTCGAGAAGAGTGTCGAGGAGGGCGCGTCGCACGGATCAGCGCACCGCTTCGACGTAGATCTCCACCTCTCCCCCGCAGGCGAGCCCGACTTCCCACGCCATCTCGTTGGTGACGCCGAACTTGAGCCGCTGCGGATCGCCCGACTCCATGACTTCCATGGCGGCATGGATGACCGCCGATTCCACGCATCCGCCGGAGACGGACCCGGTGAAGTCCCCGCCCTCGGCCACCGCCATGTGGCTGCCCGCGCGCCGCGGGGCCGAACCCCAGGTGCGCGTGACCGTCGCCAGCGCCACCCGGCGCCCCTCGCCAAGCCAGTTGGCGGCCTGCTCGAGGACCGGATCCGCGCTCGTGTGCCCTGCTGCCGATGGTGTCATGGCCCCAAGTTGCCCCGACCGCCCGCGCGCGCGCAACGTTTTCCTGCTCTGTGCTATCATATTTTCGGGCTGCCTCGATTTCACATCCACAAGACTCAAGAAACACATGACCACCTCACCCAGACACGACATCGCCGCCATCCAGGACAAGATCCGCGAGGAGAGCGCCTTCGTGGATCGCCTGCTGGACGAAGTCGGGCGCGTGATCGTCGGCCAGCGCTACATGGTGGAGCGCCTGCTGATCGGCCTGCTCTCCGACGGGCACGTGCTGCTGGAGGGCGTCCCCGGGCTCGCCAAGACGCTGACCGTGCGCACGCTGGCGGCGGCCATCCGCACCTCCTTCCAGCGCATCCAGTTCACGCCCGAC
>VYDD01000441.1:9794-10228 GCA_009843625.1 Gammaproteobacteria bacterium
GCGGATCTCATCGGGACCCTCGTCTTCGACCCGAAGGAGTCGGATTTCAAGACACGCAAGGGTCCGATCTTCGCCAACGTCATCCTCGCCGACGAAATCAACCGCTCCCCGGCCAAGGTCCAGGCCGCGCTGCTCGAAGCGATGCAGGAGCACACGGTAACCATCGGGCAGAACACGTTCCCGCTCGAAGATCCCTTCCTCGTGCTCGCCACCCAGAACCCCATCGAGCAGGAAGGCACCTATCCTCTTCCCGAGGCCCAGGTGGACCGCTTCATGCTGAAGCTGGCCGTGGGCTATCCCGACAAGGATGAAGAACTCGAGATCATGCGGCGCATGGCGACGGGCCCGGCGCGCGACGTGACGCCGGTGGTGAGCCCGGACGAGATCCTGCGGGCGCGCGACGCGGTGGAGATGGTGTACATGGATCCCCAGAT
>VYDD01000441.1:10238-11527 GCA_009843625.1 Gammaproteobacteria bacterium
ACCTGGTGCAGCTCATCGCCTACGGGGGTTCGCCCCGCGCGAGCATCTGCCTGGCGAAGACGGCGCGGGCGCACGCGTTCCTGCGGCGGCGCGGCTACGTGACCCCGGAGGACGTGCGTTCGGTGGGGATGGACGTGCTCCGCCACCGGGTGCTGGTCACCTACGAGGCGGAGGCCGAGGAGGTCACCCCGGAGGATGTGGTGACCCGCGTTCTGGACAACATCGAGGTGCCGTGACGGAATGATCGCGAGCGAAATCCTCCGCAAGGTCCGGCGCATCGAGATCACCACGCGGGGTCTCGTGAACGAGGTCTTCTCGGGTGAATACCACTCCGTCTTCCAGGGACGGGGGATGAATTTCGCGGAAGTGCGCGAGTATCAGTACGGGGATGACATTCGCAGCATCGACTGGAACGTGACGGCGCGCACCGGCACCCCGTTCGTGAAGGTGTTCGAGGAGGAGCGCGAACTCACCGTCATGCTGGTGGTGGACGTGAGTGCGTCGGGCAACTTCGGGACGCGGATGCGCATGAAGGGCGATGTGGCTGTGGAGATCTGCGCCCTGCTGGCTTTCAGCGCGATCAAGAACAACGACAAGGTAGGGCTGATCCTCTTCAGCGACCGGATCGAGAAGTTCGTGCCGCCGCGCAAGGGGCGCCGGCATGTGCTGCGGGTCCTGCGCGAGCTCCTGTACCACCGGCCTGACCGGAGCGGCACCGACATCCGGATGGCTCTCGAGTACCTGACGCGCGTGACCCGGCGCCGGGCGGTGGTGTTCCTGGTGTCGGACTTCCTGGCGGGCGGGTTCGGGCGCGCCCTCAACATCGCGGGACGGCGCCACGACACCATCGCGGTACGGGTGCGCGACCGGCGCGAGACGGAGCTTCCCCCCATCGGGCTGGTGGAGTTCGAGGACGCCGAGACGGGCGAGCGGTTCGTGGTGAACACCTCCGACCGGAGCTTCCGGGAGGCCTTCGGGCAGGACCGGGCCGCGGTCGAGGAGGAGCTCGAGCGGACGCTCCGGCACGGCAAGGTTGACCTGATCGACATCCGCGCGGACCGGCCCTACGTGCGCCCACTGATGCGCTTCTTCAAGGAGCGGGAGCGGCGCCGATGATGAGGGGATGGGCGAGGCGCTGCGCTGCGGGGCGCGTTTCACCTGAAACGTGGACTCGGGCGGCGGTGATGTCGATTTGGGCGAGGCCGGGCGCGGCGATGACGTCCTGGGGACGATGGACCGGTGGGGCGCGGGCGGCCTGCCGTGCCGCGTTGTTGGCGCTCCTTGCCGCC
>VYDD01000201.1 GCA_009843625.1 Gammaproteobacteria bacterium
CGAGCTGAATTCGCCGGGGGCGAGTTCCACGTGCCTTACGATCGCGCCGTCGCGTATGGCCTGGATTTCCCTGATCTCCAGAATGCTCCCCGCCTCCTGTCGGGCGCCGTCTGCCGCGACCACCACCATATCCGCCGCCCAGTCGATGTCGGGGAGGGAAGCGCTACCGGCGTGCCGCCCCCAGAAATCCCCCCACCCGGCCGGTGCGTCGCCCGCGTCGGGCCCTCCGAAGAACACCCGGGATGCGAGGTCCTGTTCACCGGGGTTCGCGCCCTGATCGAGGGTCGCGAACGGTACGCTCAGGTGGTAGACGCTGGTGGCGGAATCTCCAAGGGTGCGGTCGTGCACGAGCCTGGACACCTGGATCACCCGGCTGGCGTGAATGTCGGGCCCGGACCCGGCGGGGTTAAGCGATCCGAGGGGGCCCTTGGCACACCGGATCCAGCTCTTCTCTTCGCTCCTGATCTCATCCTGGATTCGGAGAGTTACGCGGGCCTCGCCGTCACATTGCGGGTTCAGATTCGGATCGAGGTCGTCGATGAAGAGATCCAGGCCGGCCGCCCCGTGGATCTGAGTGACCAGGGTGGCGTAGGATGCGGTGAACGCGCCCGCAAGCCCTGGGCTCCGCGTGGTCGTCTCGCTTCCCACCACGCCTCGATAGGCGATCGACTCGGACAACTGCCAGGCGCCGGTCGACCGCCAGGTGAGCGTCTGACGCAGCTCTCCCATGCCCCGCGACGGCGGGGACCGTCGCGGGGTCACGACCTCCACGACCAGTTGACCGGACTGGCCAAAGCGCAGCATGGGTGGCTCCACGCCGTTCTCCTCGCACGCGGACACGGCGGCCGCCAAAACGGCCACCCGGATCCACGGAACCCCGAACTTGTTCGTCACGCCGGTACCTTCGTCAGCCCCTTCGCTGGTTTGACGATGCCGAACTGGCGGCACCAATATAGGGCGCTTCCCGCCGTCCGTCCTGCTGCCCCGCCGCTGCGGGCGGAGGCATGCGATCCTTCCCCGGGCCTTCGCGCAAAAGGAGTCACATGGACAGCCGCGACCGCCTGCTTGCCCTGTTGATCGAGCGGTCTCTCCGGGTTGGCCGCTTCACGCTCGCCAGCGGTGCCCGCTCGACGTACTACGTAGACGCGCGAGCGACAACGATGACCGCCGAGGGACAGGCGCTCGTCGGCCGGGTATGCCTGAGTTACCTCCGGCGCGCCGGTCTGGATCCCACGCACGTCGGCGGGCTTACGATGGGCGCCGATCCGATCGCCTACGCAATCGCGCGCCAGAGCTGGGAGGAGGGCCGGCCCATCGACGCGTTTTCCGTCCGCAAGGACGCGAAGGAGTACGGCACCCGGCGCAGGGTCGAGGGGGGGCTCCCGGCGGATGCGCGCGTGGTGGTCATCGAGGACGCCATGACGACCGGCCGGAGCACCCTCAAGGCCATCCGGGCGGTCGAGGACCACGGCTCCCGGGTTCTCGCCGTCCTCGCACTCGTCGACCGTGAGGAAGGAGCCCGCGAGCGCATCGCGCGCGAAGGGCATGCCGCGACAACCGTGTTTCCCGCGAGCGAACTCCTCGCCGCCCGCGAGGAGCAGGCCGGCGCAGAGATTCCAGGGGCGCCGGGCTAGCACCGCCCAACCCGACGTCGGCCCATCGCCGACCGGTCAGTCGAGCAGTCGGAGGGGCATCACCAGGCAGAGGTAGTCGATCGCGTCGCCGTCCTCCGCGGGCACCGGCTCGACAGTTGCCGCACGCTCCGGTGCCTTGAACGCCAGCCGAACGTCATCCGTGGGCATGTGCTGGAGCACCTCGATCAGATAGCTGGCGTTGAACCCGATATCGAGGTCGTCGCCCTCATATCCGAGATCCACCTCATCGTAGCCCTCGCCCAGATCGGGAGTACTCACGCTCAGGTTCATCCGGCTACCGGAAAAACTGAGCTTGATGCGGTGCGTCTGGTCGCTGGCGACGACATCCATCCGTTTTACGGCGGCAAGCAGGCTGTTCTTGTCGACCACCGCGAACTTGTCGTTGTCCCGGGGGATTACCTGCTTGTAGTTCGGGTAGGTGCCGTCGATCAGCCGGGTGTAGACCTCGGTTGGCCCCGAGCGGAAGCCGAGGAAGTTGCCGTCGCGGCCCAACTCGAGTTCATCCCCTTCACCGAAGAGCCGCTGAACCAGCCTCAGTGCCGAGGGGGGAACGATGAGGTTCGACGCCGCCGGCCCGGACGTCTCGGTCTTCACCGACATCCTCGCAAGCCTGTGGCCGTTGGTCGCCACCATTCGCATCTCGTTGCCGCGCAACTCCCAGAGCACTCCGCTCAGGATCGGTCTGCTCTCTTCGCTCGATACCGCGAAGGACGTGTTGCGGATGAGCGACAGGAGATCGGCCCCGGAGGTAGTCCATGCCTGATCGAAGTCGAGTTGGGGCGACGACGGGAAATCATCCGCGGGCAGACCGTTGAGCTTGAAGCGGCTCTTGCCGCAGACCAACTCCATCTGGCTCCCCAGAGTGCCGGCCAGCACCGGGCGGTCGGGCAGCGCCCGCACGATTTCCTGGATCTTCTTGCCCGGGACCGTCAACGAACCTGTCTCCTGAACCTCCGCGGGTACGCGGGTGCGAACGGTGACATCCAGATCCGTGGCCGTGATCCAGAGGCCGTCTTCGGTTGCATCGAAGAGGATGTTGGAGAGAACCGGCAGCGTGGTGCGGGCTGGAACGGATTGGGAGACTGCCGTGAGTCCCTGGTACAGGTTCTGCCGAGTCAGGGCAAGTTTCATCTGGTTCGGATCCTGGGAGATGGGGTTGCGATCTTGCGGGAATCCACGGGAGGAAGTTCGAGTTCTACCCTTGTATTGCAAGAAAGTAGTAGTAGTAGAGGCTGTGGAGTTGTAGACAACGCCTCGCCTCCGCCCGGGTAACCTGGTTCTTCCCAACGGTCTCGGGAATGGAGGGATGCCGTGGATTGCGGATGCAAAAGATCATCCGGCTTTCCATGAATCCACAACGGGGCCTTCGGGAGGGGAGCAAGCCACGCAGTTTCCCCGGTTCTCCCCAGCGGTTTGAACATGATTCTCAGACTCCTCCCGCGAGAATCTGCTCCCGCAGGCGGGAGACGCGGCTGGCGAACTCCTCGTCCGTCTGCAGATCCCGATCCACCTTTCTGATCGAGTGGATCACCGTGGAGTGATCCCGTCCCCCGAAGGCCGCGCCAATCCTGGTAAGGGGCAGGTCGAGGATCTCCTTGATCAGGAACATGGCGACCTGGCGGGGCACGGTCACGTCGCGAGTACGCCGCTTCGAGACGAGCCCTCGGGGTTCCACCCCCCATGCCGCCGCGGAGGCGTTCAGGATGTCGGTTGCCGATGTGGACGGGGACGGGACGAGGGTCGGGATTCGCGATTCCTGCAGGGCCTCGTGCGCGAGAGCGATCGTGATCTCCTGATTCGTCAGGGACGAGAAGGCGAGCAACTTGATGATCGCGCCTTCCATCTCCCGGACCGAAGAGGTACACGAACGGGCTACAAGGTCAATCACGTCATCCTCCAGGAAGAGCCCGTCGGCGGCGGACTTCTTGCGGACGATGGCGATCCGGGTTTCGTAGTCGGGGAGCTTGATGTCTGCCACCAGACCCCACGCGAACCTCGACACCAGGCGTTCCTCGAGCCCGGACAGGCTGCTGGGCGCGCGGTCGCTGGTGAGAACAATCTGCTTCTGCGCGTCGTACAGGGCGTTGAAGGTATGAAAAAACTCTTCCTGTGTGCGTTCCTTGCCCTCGAGGAAGTGGATGTCGTCGACGAGCAGGAGGTCGATATGCCGGTAGCGCCGGCGGAAACCGGGGGTGGCGCCCTCCTGGATGGATGTGACCAGCTCGTTGGTGAATTGCTCGGTGGGAACGTATGCGATATGCGTCTGCGGGGCGTGCTGTTGCAGGTAGTTGCCGATCGCGTGCATGAGATGGGTCTTTCCCAGTCCCACCCCTCCGTAGACGAAGAGGGGGTTGTACATGCGGGCCGGTTTCTCGGCGACAGCGCGGCAGGCAGCGACCGCAAGCTGGTTGTTGTTGCCCATGACGAAGCGGTCGAAGGTGTACCGTTCGTTCAGTTTGTCGGAGGGGACCGTCGGCTTTGACTCGGAGATCCTGGACCGATATGGGGGCGAGGAATAGGTGGGGCCATCCGCGGGCAGAGCGAAGGCCGCGGGCGAGGCGTGCGAAGCCGACGAACGGTAGGAGACCGACAGGGGGCGTCCCAGCCTCTGCTCGATGCTCCTGCGGAGAAGCGCGCCGTACTTGTCCTCGATCCACTCCACGTGGAACTGGCTGGGGGCCTCGACCAGCAACTCGTCGTCCGAGAAGCCGACCGCCTCGGTGCCGGAGAGCCAGGTCTGAAAACTCTGCTCCGGAAGGTAGGTCCGCGCGACCGCCAGGGCGTGAGCCCAGATCTCGGAAGCAGAGAGTTCCATCGAGGAAGGACTGGGGGAGGAGAAAGGGCCGGGGCTTGCGCGGAGAGCCCCCGGGGCAGCGAAGGATGCAACGGTATCCCGGGAGTGTGGAAAAGTCAATCGCCGATGGCGGGCCTGCGCCCCCGGGCGACGGTGTTCGCGCGCGTACGGCACGGCGCGGCGGGGTTGACGGCCCGCGCGGATTTCCGGTAGGTTCCTCGCCCGTCCCGCGTTCGTCTGCCGGCCGTTACACAGGGGTCGACAGGATGCGGGTGGTTCCCTTCACGACCGTTCCTCATGAAACCGACATACAGACCACGGAACCGAAAGAGAAAGAACACCCACGGATTCCGCGCCCGAATGAGCACTCGGGCAGGCCGCAAGACGCTGTCGAGGCGGCGGAGGAAGGGGCGCCGCCGGCTGGTCGTGGAGGTCGGCTCGAAGTAGACGGCGCAGCCGCCGAGCCGGGGCCTCCAACCGAAGTATGCTTCCCTTCCGTGAGACGAATTCGGCGCTCTGGCGAAATCCGTGGCCTGTTGAGGCGGGGGAAGCAACGGAGGACATCCGAACTGGACGTCTTCCTCGCGGCTTCCCCCACATCTTGTGCACGCTTCGGGGCGATCGTGCCAAAGCACGGCCATACCATCGTGGATCGCAACCGGCTGAGGCGCCGACTGCGTGAGATCGGGCGACTCGAAGTGCTGCCGCGGCTGGACACCCACCTTAGGGATCTGGACTTCCTGGTCAGGGCCAGACGGGAGGCGTACCACGTGTCGTTCCAGCAGCTCAGGAATCAACTGGTAAAACTGACCGAGGAGCTCCTCTGAAGTTCTTGCTGAGCGGCATTCGATTCTATCGCGCGGCGATCTCTCCGTTGACGCCGCCTGCCTGTCGGTTCGTGCCCAGTTGTTCGGCCTACGCACTGGAAGCGCTCGAGCGGCACGGAACCCTGCGCGGCTGCTGGCTGACGCTGCGGCGGCTCTGCCGGTGCCATCCCCTTGGCGGGAAAGGGTTCGATCCGGTGCCTCGGGGACACCCGCGATGAGGCCGGAACTGCGCTTCGTCCTCGCCATCTTTCTGATGGTCGGCGTCCTGTTCGGAACCAACCTGCTTTTTCCGCCTCCCCCGGCCCCGGAGGCGCCGGTACCCGCAGCCGGGGAAGGCGAGCCCGAACCGGCGGAGCCGACTGAGCCTGCGGTCTCGCCGAACAGCGGGATGGCGGCCGCGGCGCCGGATCCGCCGGTAGTGCCGGAGCGCCGGATCCGCGTCCGGGGACCGCTCTACGAATTCGAGTTCAGCAACTACGGGGCACAGCTCCATTCCGCGATGCTGCCGGGATTCAGATCGTTCGCGGACGACGGTCCCGTACAGCTTCTCCTGCGCACCGGGCCGGGCGCGCTCGGCAGCCGGGTCGCGGTCGCCGGAGACACCCTCGATTTCTCCGTGGTGCCGTTCGAAGTGTCTCCCGCGGAAGGACTTGCGCTGGCCGAGGGAGATGACCCGCAGGAGTTGAGCTTCACCTTCCGCAGTCCCGACGGGCGGACCGGTTTCGAGATTCACTACCGTTTCGATCCCGACTCGTACCTGATCGATGTCCGCGGGCGCGTTCTCGGGGTCGATCGGGGTCTTCTGCTCACCGACCTGGGCCAGGGACTGGCGTTCAACGAGGCGCGCCCCGCGGATGATGAACAGGCGCTGGCCTACGTGGTCAACCATACCCAGGACGGCATCCGGCAGCGGCCGCTCAGGAATTTCGAAGAGGATCGGGTCGAGGACGGTCCGCTGCTGTGGGTGGCGCTCAAGAGCAAGTATTTCCTAGCGGCCCTGCTGGCCGGGGAGGACCGGGAGACGGAGCGTTTCCTGGGCGGGGTGTTCGCGCGGCGCCCGGTCGACCTGTACGGCGGAGAGGAGCCGCGGGTATCGGTAACCGCGGCGCAGAGCCTCCTGCCCGACGATTCATTCGCCTACCGGGTCTACCTGGGGCCGCAGGACTTCACCCGGCTGAGGGCGATCGGCGGCGACCTGGAGGATGTAAACCCGGTCGGCTGGAGGTGGCTGCGGCCCGTCATCCAGCCGTTCGCAGCGATTATCACCACCATCCTCATCTACCTGCACAACCAGTTGGGCTGGGGCTATGGATGGGTGTTGATCCTGTTCGGGGTCATGATGCGCGTGGTGCTTTTTCCGCTGAACCAGAAGGCCATGCGCGCGCAGTTGAGGAACACCGCAGTCGCGCCCATGGTCAAGGAAATCCAGGCCAAGTACAAGAACGACCCGGAACGG
This sequence comes from Gammaproteobacteria bacterium, assembly GCA_009843625.1. GTDB lineage: Bacteria > Gemmatimonadota > Gemmatimonadetes > Longimicrobiales > Gaopeijiaceae > BD2-11. The sequence goes on from VYDD01000201.1 coordinate 6,733, forward strand.
CAGCAGAAGGAGATGATGAAGCTGTACAGGGAACACGGATTCAATCCGCTGGCCGGATGCGTTCCCATGCTCATCCCCTTCCCGGTGCTCATCACGCTCTTCTTCGTCTTCCAGAACACCATCGAGCTTCGCGGCGTCTCCTTCCTCTGGCTCCCCGATCTCTCCGCCCCGGATCCCCTTTACCTGCTTCCCGTCTTCCTGGGCGTATCCATGTTCCTGCTGCAGTGGGTGAGCATGCGTACGATGGATCAGGTGAACCCCCAGATGAAGATGATGCTGTGGTTCATGCCGATCTTCATGGTTTTCATCTTCTTCCAGTTGGCCTCGGGGCTGAACCTCTACTATGCGACGGCCAACATCGCCACGTTGCCCCAGCAGTACTGGATCGCAAGGGAGCGGCAGAAGGCGAAGAACAAGGCATCCTAGGCCGGAGGCGCTTGCCGGCCAGGCGTGGTACAGGGAGCAGGATTGACGGACACCATCGTTGCAGCGGCCACCCCGCCGGGGCCCGGCGCCCTCGCAGTGGTGCGCATCTCCGGGCCGGGCGCCTTTTCCCTCAGAAGCGCGCTTGCGCCGGATCTTCGTGCCCCAGCGCACCGGCGAGCGATGCTGGCGGGACTGCACGACCCGGAGACGGGAGAGCTCCTGGACCGGGGAATCGTCACCAGCTATCCGGCGCCCGCCAGCTACACCGGAGAGGACATGGTGGAGATCTCCTGCCACGGCGGATATCTCATCCCGGGCCTCCTCGTGGAACACGCGCTCGAAGCAGGCGCCCGCATGGCGGAGCCCGGGGAATTCACCCGGCGGGCCTACCTGAACGGGAAGATGGATCTCCTACAGGCGGAAGCCGTGTGCGATCTGGTGGGCGGGCGCAGCCGGGCGCTGCACCGGGTGGCCGTGCATCAGATGGAGCGTGGGCTGTCGGCCAGGATGACCGCGGCGCGCGAGTCCCTGGTCACGCTGGAGGCACTGCTCGTCCACCATCTGGACTTTCCGGATGAGGACGAGCCTCCGACGAGCCTCGAGTCAGTAGCCCGCGAGGCGCGAGAGGTGCGTCTCCGGCTTGAGGGCGTGCTGGCCACGGCACCGGAGGGGGAGCTGCTCAGAGAGGGCGCGCTGACCGTCCTGGCCGGACGTCCCAACTCCGGTAAGTCCAGTATTTTCAATGCGTTAGTGGGATACGAACGTGCCATCGTCACCGAAGTGCCGGGGACGACGCGAGACGCGCTTGAGGCGACCGTGTCCTTGAGTGGGTATCCATTCCGGCTTGTGGATACCGCCGGGCTCCGGGAAACCGCGGAGCGCGTCGAAGCACTGGGGATCGAGGTTGCCCGCCGCTATCTGGCGCGGGCGGACCTCGTGCTGTATTGCGCCGAGGGGGACGAAGGGGTGTCCGAGGCGGATCTGGAGTTTCTGGGGGCATGTGATTGCCCGTTTCTGGTTCTGGAAACCAAGGCTGATCTGGCCCGGCGGGGCAACGGCGCCACGCGCAAGTACGTGGATGCCGGCGAGAACGGGTATTCCAGATCGGAAGCCGGACCGAACCGGGTCGGCATTGCGACAGCCGGGCAGCGGGGTCGCCCCCGCACGGCCGCTACCGGTCGAAGCGAGCCCCTGCCTCGCCGGATCGCCACCTCCGTGGTCACGGGGGAGGGACTGGAGGAGCTTGGCAGGGTGCTGCCGGGGATGGTCTTCGGAGGACTGGTCCAGGCGAACGCAGACACGCCGGTCGTGACCCGCAGACGGCACCGACGCGCCCTCGAACGAGCGGTAGAGGAACTGAATGCGTTTGAAGGCGCCCTGGCGGACGGAATTCCGGCTGAAGTGGCCGCGACCCATCTGAGGCCGGCGGAGACGGCCCTGGAGGATATCCTTGGGATCGTTACCCTGGATGAGGTGCTCGACCGGGTGTTCCGCGACTTCTGCATCGGCAAGTAGGTTCGTGTGGCACAAGGCATCGCAGGAGAGGGCTGTACGGGCTTGGCGTAAACGAGGTAAGTTATTGTGATCGTGGATGTTATAATGTGTTGCCGGCCGCTCCCGCGGACGGTGTGGGAAGCGCGGATTGCAGATCGTGGATAGAACGTACGACGTGATTGTGGTTGGCGGAGGCCACGCCGGGGCGGAGGCGTCGGCGGCAGCCGCCCGCCTCGGAACCCGGGTCTTGCTGATCACCCCGGACCTTGCGCGCATCGGTCAGATGAGCTGCAATCCTGCGATCGGAGGCATTGCGAAGGGCGTCGTTGCCCGCGAGGTCGACGCGCTCGGGGGCGTCATGGGGCGGGCCACGGACGCATCGCGCATTCATTTTCGCATGCTCAACCGCTCCAAGGGGCCGGCCGTGTGGGGTCCGCGCGCGCAGTGCGATCGGACCCTGTATTCGCTGGCGGTGCGGCGAGTGCTGGAAGAGCTGTCGACGCTGGACCTCTTTCAGGACATGGTTTCCGATCTCGTGCTTCGGGGCGACCGGATTGCCGGCGTGCGTACGCGCACCGGACTCGAGTTCAGGGCCCCGGCCGTGGTCATCACGACAGGGACCTTTCTTCGGGGCCGCATTCATGTCGGCCTGGGAGCCGGGGTGGAAGGGGGGCGCGCCGGAGAAGAGGCCTCGGTCGAGCTGGCCTGTGCGCTCGAGGGTCGCGAGCTGGAGGTGGCGCGTTTCAAGACGGGTACGCCGCCCCGCATCGATGGCCGGTCCGTGGACTACGGCAAGCTGGAGGAGCAACCGTCGGAGCCCGGGGTTCGCTTCTCCGCGTTTGTGCGCGAGGAGTTTCCGGGCGAGCGGCCCTGCTGGATTACGTGGACGGGGAAGGCACTCAGGGACATCGTGCAGGAAAACCTCGAGCGGAGCGCGCGGTTCGGTGGGTCCATCGCGGGCCGGGGGCCGCGGTACTGCCCGTCCATCGAAGACAAGATCGTCCGGTTTCCGGACGCACGCGGGCACCAGGTGTTTCTGGAGCCTGAGGGGTTGGACACGACCGAACTCTATGTGAACGGGTTGTCGACCTCCTTGCCTCCGGGAGTGCAACTCCGGTTCCTTCGGAGCGTGCCGGGGTTGCAGCGGGTGCGCATGACCCGAAGCGGGTACGCGATCGAGTACGACTACTTCCTTCCGCATCAGCTGAGGCACACGCTGGAGGTGAAGTCGGTAGAGGGGCTCTTCTTCGCCGGGCAGATCAACGGCACGACCGGCTACGAAGAGGCCGCGGGACAGGGGTTGGTGGCCGGTGCAAACGCCGGCCTGGCCGCCCTGGGGGAGGCACCCTTCATTCTGGAGCGCGACCAGGCGTACATCGGCGTGTTGATCGACGACCTGGTCACCAAGGGGGTGGATGAACCCTATCGACTCTTCACCTCGCGTGCGGAGTTTCGGCTGCTGCTCCGCCAGGACAACGCGCTCTCGCGCCTGGGACCGGTCGCGTGCGAAAGGGGTCTGTTATCGCCCAGCCAGACCCGGGTGCTTGAAGAACGCCTGGAAACGGAAGGACGTCTGATCGAGTGGTTTCGATCGACCCGCCTGAAGCCCGAGCAGGTGAACGACGCTTTGGCGGAAGCGGGGTCGAGCCCTTTGCGCACTCCCGCACGAGCGGTGGAGTTGCTGAGAAGACCGGAGATGAGTTCGGACGCGCTGATTCGGGCGGCAAATGCGTCGTTTGTTGACGAGGGTTGGGCGGAGGCGCTGCTGGCTGTCGAGGTCGACCTGAAGTACACGGGATACGTGCAGCGCGAGCGGGATCGAGCGGCCGCCCTTCGGGCGCGTGCGGCATTCCGCATCCCGCAGGACATCGAGTACGAAGGATTGGCGACGCTGTCGCACGAAGCCCGCGAAAAGCTTGATCAGGTACGACCGGCCACACTGGCGCAGGCCTCGAGGGTCTCGGGTGTCTCGCCGGCAGACCTTCAGAACCTCGTCATGGAGATCCGGAAGCAGGGCGGCGTCGCTCCAGAACGTTTCACGGGAAACATGACGGTGAAACAACATCGTGGAACGGACCGTGTTTCACGGGAAACATGACGGTGAAACAAGGCGCATCTCGGGAGTTCGACATCGGGTTCCTGGTGGGGGTCCTCGTTGGAGAGGGACATTTCGGTGGAGATGGGCGGCAGCCGCACGTCACGCTCCGCATGCACACCGACCACAAGGCGCTCTTCGACTGGATCATGGAGCATTTCCCCGGTGGGAAGCTGTACGGTCCCTACCGGCACGGCGGACGGCAGTACTACCAATGGATGGCGCGCGGATCCTTCCTGCGGGAACACCTGGTTCCCTTGCTGGACCGGTATCTGGACGAGAAGCTGGACGCAAAGGCCGCCCACCGCTTCCAGGCGATGAAGGCGCGGTACTTCCCTGATTCGGACGCCGCCGCGGGCTAGGAGCACTGTCCGGCACGGACCGGGGACAGCGGGCAGCAAGCCCATGTCAGGATGACCCGCAATCGGGCGCAAAACTCCCATGCCGGCGACGCGCATCCACCTTTTCGGCAAACCGGGGGTCAGGTAGCTTTCGAGTGCGACCTTTTCCCCCGAGTCCCGAGTCCGACCCACGCATCCTGCCCTTGTTGTGGAAAAACCTCGCCCCGGAAAGAGCTGACCACGGCTAGCCATGTCCAGAGTCATTACCATCGCCAACCAGAAGGGGGGCGTAGGCAAGACCACAACCGCGATCAACCTGGGAGCTGCGTTGGCAGTGGCTGAACAGCGCACGCTGGTCA
>VYDD01000344.1:0-352 GCA_009843625.1 Gammaproteobacteria bacterium
GTACGGTTACAAGGCCCAGCCGCCTCTGGATTCACTCCAGATCTTCACCCCCCAGCTCGGCTCGCTCCCCCCGGGGTACGTGGCCGAGATCGGGTCCGCGGCGGACGGAGACGTGGTCGGCCCCATCGAGTTCGACGACCGTGGCAAGGTGTTCGCGGTGGTCAAGGTTCTCGAGACGCGGCCCGAGGGCGACTACACCTACGACGATCTGCGGACCCGCGTGGAGGATCAGCTGCGCGAGACGAAGGTGCTCGACGAGATCATTGAAGAGCTGCGTGCCCGGGCGCATGTCGAGCTTCGCCCATGAGCGGCTCCGCCTGAGCTTCGGCTGCGTAGCGCAGCGCGACTGACG
>VYDD01000344.1:362-11405 GCA_009843625.1 Gammaproteobacteria bacterium
GTCCGATGCCGCGCGCACGACTCGCCGTGACCCTCGGCGACCCGCGCGGCATCGGACCCGAGGTGATGTCGGTGGCTGCCCGCCGCTTCGTGGAAGAAGACCCGGGCACCGAGTTGCTGGTGCTGGGACCGGCGGGCGCGGACCCGGGTGTGGGCGAATACCACTCCATGGGGAAGTGGGACGGCACCGAGCTGAGCGCGGGACAAGTGTCGCTTGCGGCGCTGGAGACGGGGGTCGAACTCGCGATGGAGGGTGCCGTGGCCGGGATCGTGACCGGGCCGGTGCACAAGCCCGCGCTGCAGGCAGCCGGGAGCCGCCACCCGGGCCAGACCGAGCTGCTGGAGGCGCTCGCCGGGGCGGACGAGTCCGGAATGCTCATGTGTGCCGAGCGGACGCGCCTGGGAGCTCCCCTTCGCGTCCTGCTGGCCACTCGGCACATCGCGCTGGCGCAGGTCGCGGCGCACGTGACGGTAGACGTGCTGGTACGGCAGGCCCGCCTTCTGGTCGCGGGGCTGCGAACGGACTGGGCCATCGCCGAGCCGCGCGTCGCGCTGTGCGCCCTCAACCCCCACGCCTCCGATGGCGGCCTCTTCGGTGACGAGGAGGAGCGGGTATACGCGCCCGCGCTCGAGGCCCTGGCGGGCGAAGCCGGAAGGGTGGCCGGCCCCCTCCCCGCCGACACCGTGTTCGTGCGCGCCCTGCGGGGCGAGTTCGACGCGGTCGTCGCTCCCTATCACGACGTGGCCATGGCAGCCCTCAAGACGGTCTCCTTCGGCACCGGGGGCAACGTCACCCTGGGGCTGCCCTTCGTGCGCACCTCCCCCGACCACGGCACCGCCTTCGACATCGCCGGCCGGGGAGTGGCTGACGCCACCTCCGCGCTGGAGGCGTTGCGGCTTGCGACCCGCGTCGCCGCCAACCGGGCGACCACCTCCCGCGGTGCCGGAGCGCCCGCAGGCCCATCCGCGGCGCCCTCCGCGACCCTGTGACGCTGCCGCCGGTCACGGGGCACGAGCCGGCGCGCTCGACCTTCGCCGGAGCGCACGCAAGAGATTCCCTCCCGGCCGCGCTCCTGATCCACGGCCTCGCGGGAACCGGCAAGCAACGCATCGCCCTCTGGCTCGGCCAGCTGCTCCACTGCGAGATCCCGAACGCCCGGGGCCCGTGCGCCCGCTGCCGCGCCTGCCGGATGGCCGCCCGGCTGCAGCACCCCGCCCTGCACTGGTTCTTCCCCCTGCCGCGCCCCAAGCGCGCCAGCGGAGCGGAGCGGATGGTGGCCGCCCTGGAGGAGGCCCGCGCGGCCGCCCTGGAAGCCATTCGGCGCAAGCCCCTCCGCCCCACCCACAACGACCAGCCACGGGGCATCTACCTGGGCGCCGTCACCACTATCCGCCGCATGGCGCTCAAGCGCCCGTCCCTGGGTGAGCGGCAGACCTTCGTCATCGGCAACGCGGAGGAACTCATCCCCCAGGAAGCGAGCGACCAGGCGGCCAACGCCCTGCTCAAGCTGCTGGAGGAGCCGCCCGCCGGCACGACCTTCATCCTTACTTCGAGCGAGCCCGGGCGGCTGCTCCCCACCATCCGCTCGCGCACGGTCCCCTTCCACCTCGGTCCCCTGCCCGTCGAGCAGGTGGAACGTTTCCTGGTGGAGACCGCCGGAGCGCCCGCCGCCGACGCCCGCTTGGCCGCCGCGCTGTCGCGCGGGTCGATCGGGCGCGCCCTGGCCTACCTGCCGGCAGACGGAGAGCCGGGACCTCTCGAGCACGAGCGGGCCCGGGCGCGCCATCTGCTGGAAGCCACCCTGGACGGCGGCATCGGCGCCGCCGCCACGGCGGCGAGCAGGGTGGGGGTGTCGGGCGCGCGCGGGATGCTCGGCCTGTTTGGCGCGCTGGAGGACTGGCTGCGCGACCTGGCAGCGGTGGCGACCGGCGCACCCGTCTTCAACCAGGACGCCGGGCCCTTCCTCGAACAGGCCGTCGCACGGCGGAACATACACCCCGAGGGCGTCGCGCGGGCCGTGGCGGAGGTGGAGCAGGCCAAGCACCTCGCGGCCAGCAACGTCAACCCCCAGCTCCTCGTCTACGGCATGGTGCGCGACGCTTCCGCGGCCCTGGAGACACGCACATGAGCGATTCGCTGAAACTCACGCACCTTGACGCCCGCGGCCGGCCGCGCATGGTCGACGTCACCGGCAAGCCGGGCACCCGCCGCACCGCCGCGGCCGAAGGCCGCATCCGAATGGCGCCCGCAACCCTCGCGGCCATCGAGGAGGGCACCGTCGCCAAGGGCAACGTCCTGCGCGTGGCCGAGGTGGCCGGCGTGATGGCCGGCAAGCGGACCGGCGAACTCATCCCGCTGTGTCACATCCTGCCCGCCGCGTCCATCCGGGTGGAGTTAGCGCCCGACGCCGACCTGCCGGGGGTTCGCGCCCGCGCGGTCGCCCGCATCGAGGGCCGGACCGGGGTGGAGATGGAGGCGCTCACCGCAGTGTCGGTGGCGCTGCTCACGGTCTACGACATGGCCAAGGCGGTGGACCGCGGCATGGTCATCGAGGGAGTGCGCCTGCTGCGCAAGGAAGGCGGGCGCTCAGGCGTCTGGACGGCCAGCGGCTGAGGGCACCGCCAGCCCGGCACTCCGACCTGGTCCGGCCCCCTCCCGGCCAAGGGCCAGGCTAGCCGCTCCCGTCCCCCGCCAGCACCCGGCGCAGCCGCGGCACCACCACCTTTTGCCCGATCTGCAGGTAGCGCGGCCGCAGCCCCGGGTTGGTGTCCATCAGGTCGGAAAGCCGAACCCCGTACATCTCGGCGATGTGCCCGAGCGTCTCGCCCGCGCTGATGGTGTGCTCGACGATGGTGAGGCGCTCCTCGGTGGGGATCGCCGCGTAGTTGCGCTCGAAACGCGACACGGTGCCCACCGGCAGCCGGAGCACCGTCTCGATGTGGGTGGGGACGATCCGCGCCGGCAGGTGCGGGTTCAGGACCCGGATGTCGTCTTCGGACACACCCGCCGCCCGCGCCACCACGTCCAGCGACGTCGGGTCCGGCACCGTCGTTTCGTCGTATTCCAGGGCAGGCTCCAGCTCGATGTCGGTAATGCCGTACGCGCCGGGATCATCCGCGATCGCGGCGACCGCCAGGAATTTGGGGATGAAGTGGCGCGTCTCCCGCGGCAACCGGTCGCGGATGCCCATAAACGCGCTGTCGCCGGGCGGTCCGGAATGGTGCCTGCGCAACAGCCGGGCGACGCGGTTGGGGCCCCCGTTGTAGGCGGCCAGCGCCAGGAACCAGGAATCGAAGCGCTCGCGCAACTCGGCGAGCATGTCCAGCGCGGCCTCCGTCGCCGCCTCCGGGTCCCGCCGCTCGTCCACCAGCGAGTTCACCAGCAGCCCGCGCTCGCGGGCCGTGCCGGGCATGAACTGCCACATGCCGGCGGCTCCCACGCGGCTGTACGCGCGAGGGTTGTAGTAGCTCTCGGCGATCGGCAGATAGCGGAGGCTGCGGGGCAGGTCCCGTTCCTCCAGCGCGGCATCCACCATGTCCTCGTAGCGGCCCATGCGTTCGAGGGAGAGCCGGAGATTGGGACCGTAGTCGTCCAGCCAGTAGTCGAACCACTCGTCGAGGTCGTCGGCGAGTTCGTGGTGCGCAGCCGCGGATGAGCCGGTGACGGCATCGGCGGGGACGGGCTCCGGTTCGGGCTCGCGAGGCTCCTCCACCTCCGGCGCCTCTGTCGGCTCGATGGCCGGTTCGGGAGCCGGCGATGGCTCTGCCAGGACCTGTTCGTCGGCCAGCGCGACGAGCGTCGCCTCCGCCTCCGCCGGCGATCCGGGCTCCGAGGGGGCCGCGGGCATCTCCACCGGCGCCCGGTTCGGTCCGAGGAAGCAGCCCGACGAAGCCCACGCGGCCCCGGCGATGAAGACAAGATGCGCGCCTCGAGTCATTGGGTTTGCCATGGAATTCCGTGGTGTTCCGCGGCTTGGGGCTTCCCGCGAATTCATGTGTGGTAGTTGGGAGCTTCGCGCGTAATGGTCACGTCGTGCGGGTGGGACTCGCGCAGACCGCCGCTGGTAACCCGCAGCAGCCTGGCCTTGTCCCTCAGTTCCCCGAGATCGGCGGCGCCGCAGTATCCCATCCCGCTCCTGAGCCCCCCCACCAATTGAAATATCGTATCTGCCACCGGCCCCTTGTACGGCAGCCTCGCCTCGATTCCCTCCGGCACCAGCTTGCTGGCCCCTGCATCCGATTCCTGGAAGTAGCGGTCGGCTGAGCCTTCCTCCATCGCCGACAGCGAACCCATGCCGCGGACGATCTTGAAACGCCTGCCCTCGTACAGGAAGCTCTCGCCCGGCGACTCCTCCGTCCCCGCGAACATCGAGCCCATCATGACGCAGTGGGCTCCCGCCGCCAGCGCCTTGACCAGATCGCCCGAGTAGCGAACGCCGCCGTCGGCGATGATGGGCACCCGTCCGGCGGCTCCTTCCACCGTTTCCATGATGGCCGTCAACTGGGGCACGCCGACGCCGGTGACCACCCTGGTGGTGCAGATCGAACCTGGTCCGACCCCCACCTTCACGGCGTCCGCCCCGCGCTCCACGAGGGCCTCGGCCGCTTCCGCGGTGGCCACGTTGCCGGCCACGATGTCGATGTCGGGGAAGGCTTCGCGAACGCGGCCGAGCGCGTCGAGCACCCCCTGCGCGTGTCCGTGCGCCGTGTCGATCACCAGAGCGTCCACCCCGGCGCCGACCAGCAGTCGCGCCCGTTCCATGTCCTCCGGCGCGGCGCCCACCGCCGCAGCCACCCGCAGGCGCCCGTGCCCGTCCTTGCAGGCGTTGGGATGCCGGCGGCGCTTGAAGATGTCCTTGACCGTGATGAGCACGCGCAGCCTCCCGTCGTCGTCCACCACCGGCAGCTTCTCGATGCGGTGTCGGTGAAGGACGCGCTCGGCTTCCTTGAGGGTCGTGCCCACGGGGGCGGTTACGATGCGGTCCCGGGTCATTACGTCCTTGATGTCCCGGTCCAGATCGGTCTCGAACTGGAGATCCCTGTTCGTGACGATCCCGACGAGCCGGCCATCCTCTTCGACGATCGGCACGCCGCTGATCGAGAACCGGGCCATCAGCGCATGCGCGTCGCGCAGGGTCGCGTCCGGCCCCAGGGTGATGGGGTTCAGGATCATCCCGCTCTCGGAGCGCTTGACGCGGTCGACTTCCTGCGCCTGGCGCTCCGCGGGCATGTTCTTGTGGATGACGCCGATCCCGCCCTCGCGCGCCACCGCGATCGCCATCTGCGACTCGGTGACGGTGTCCATGGCCGCCGAGAGCACGGGGATCGGCATGGAGATGCGGCGGCTGAGGCGCGTGCCTACGACGGTGTCCCGCGGGTGGACGGTGGAGTGTCCCGGAACCAGGAGGACATCGTCGAAGGTCAGCCCTTCGCCGAACCCGGTCATGCCGGAGCGGCGCCCCGCCGGCGCGTTCGCTCCCGGCCCCGAATTCCTCCCGTTCCACCCCGGAGACCGGGGCCCGCCTCGCATCCAGAAGCCCAAAGCATTGCCGAGTCTACCGGGTTTCGAGATGGAGTGTCAAGCGACGCGCCGGGAGGGCGGGACGCAGGCCGCGTGCCCTACTCGGAAGAGGCTTCGGCCGCGCGCCGGGAAGTCCCGGAGGAATCGTCCCCTTCGCCGCGCACCTCCCCGCCCTCCTCCTTCGGCTCGCCCGAACTCCCGCTGCGCTCACCGGCCCCGTTCAGGTCCCGCAGGAACTTCTGTCCGGCCGCCGAGACGTTGGAGAGGCCGCGGTCCGCGGCTGCGAGGAGCTGGAACGCTTCCCGGATGACGGCGGGCCTGACGGTTCGCTTGCGCAGGCTGTCCTCGAGTCTTTCGGCGAAGCGCTGGAATCCGGTGGGCTCCTGCTCGGCCTCCCCCTCGCCGTACTTCTCCTCGAGGAACTCGATGTAGTCCAGGACCTGGTAGATCTGCCGGTCGGGCAGGCTCTCGATCTTTCTCAGCAGCCGGTTGCGCAGAACATCATGCATTGGCGTTCATCCTTTTCCGAATCCTGGGCGCCCTACGGAGGGCTCATCTGTTGAGTTCCCGGCGCTGACCTTGCTGCGGGTCCGGAACCGCGTATCCTTCTGGCAGGGTCGGATTGTTCCGGCGATCATCCGCGACACCATCCCGTGATGTGCGCGGTTTCAACATACAACCGAATGCGGGAATCCGCGTAGATGGCCTATCTGCCCCTGAGAAGCGTTCCCATCACCGGCGATGCGAGGGACGTCTACCATCGCTGGCTGGAGGGCATCGACGACGAGCTTTCGCGCGCAGACTGCGACCGGCGGGAGCTATGCCGGCGCGTGCTGACCGACATCTATCGTCCGTGGGGGGCGCCAGCCCCGGGCGCTTCCCGCCGCGGGGAGGCTCTGAGCGACGCGGAGCATGTCCAGCTCCTGCAGATGGATCCGGCCAACGTCACCGTCGAACCGGAACACTACGCCGACATCGATACGGAGCGGTACGCCCAGGTCAAGCCCCTGCTCTGGATGTGGGAGATGTTCGACAGGAGCCCGCTGGGCGAGAACCTCTACCTGGGCGTGCTCTTCCGGCGCATCCTGGCCCGGCGCATCTTCCGCCGCTGCGGCAGGGACTTCAAGGCCTTCCACCAGGTCAAGTTCTCCTTCGGCTACAACATGGAGGTCGGAGACGGAGTGGTCGTGCACCGGCACGTGCTGCTCGACGATCGGGGAGGCATCCGCCTCGGAAACGGCGCCTCGGTTTCCGACTATTCGAACATCTACAGCCACAGCCACGATGTCGTGAACTCCCCCGAGATCACGAACCGGATGACGGTGGTCGGAGCGGGCGTCCGCATCGCGTACCACGCCACCATCCTCACCGGCGTGACCCTCGCCGACGACAGCATGATCGGCGCGGGGGCGGTCGTATCGCGGGACACCGAACCCAGCGCCGTCTACGCGGGCATTCCCGCCAAACTGGTGCGCAAGAAGCCCAATCTCCTGAAGAAGTCGGCGCCGCCCGATCCGTTCGCGGGAATGTTCAACGGGTAGCTCCTTCACGGCCCCGGCGGGATTGGCTCGACCGGCGCTCGCAGGACGCGCCTGCAGGAAGGCTGCCCCGAGCCCTCAGACATCCCAACCCATGCTCCAGCGCTTCGATGAACGCAACCGGGATCTGATCGTCAACATCAACGGCCGGCTCGCGCACCGCGACGAGGCCGGAGTGAGCCCCTTCGACTCGGTCGTGCAGGGCGGCGATGCGGTCTGGGAAGGACTGAGGCTCTATGGTGGGCGGATCTTCAAGCTTGAGGAGCACCTGGCGCGGCTCCGCTCGTCGGCGCTCGCGCTCGCCTTCGCGGAGATTCCCTCGAACGAGGAGATCGTCGAGGAGATCCGGCGCACGCTGGCGGCGAACCGGATGCAAGACGGCGTCCACATCCGGCTGACGCTCACCCGGGGCGTGAAGCACACCAGCGGCATGGATCCGCGCCTCAACCGGTCCGGCCCCACGCTGATCGTGCTGGCCGAGCACAAGGCACCCGTCTACGACCGCTCGGGACTCCGGCTGGTGACCAGCGGCCTCCGGCGTTTCGACCCGGATGCGCTCGACCCGAAGATCCACCACGCCAACCTGCTGCAGTCGATCCTGGCCAAGATCGAAGCCAACGCCGCGGGCGCCGACGACGCGCTCATGCTCGACCGGCGCGGGTTCATCGCCGAAACCAACGCTACCAACTTCTTCGTCGTGACCGGCGGGGTCGTGATGACCGGCCGGGCGGTGGCCTGTCCCGAAGGCATCACGCGGGCGACCGTCCTGGAGCTGTGCGATGTGAACGGAATCCCGTCGCGGGTGAAAGACCTCTCCCTCACGGAAGCGTACCGCGCCGACGAGGCCTTCTGCACGGGCACGATGGGCGAGCTGGCCAGCGTTACCGAGATCGATGGACGCAAGATCGGCGACGGCATGCCGGGGCCGATGACGGCAAGGCTGAGCGATCTGTTCCGGGAGTTGACGGGCCTCGCGGGAACGGTCGTTGCGGGAGAGAGGCAACCTGTGGCAGGAGGCGGGCATGCCGCCGGCTGACGGGCGCCGCGAGGAGTCGTCGCCCCGATCAGGTCCCCCCGCGCAGCGGTCGAGCGGCTCGGTTACGGTCACGCGGGAGCAACTCGAGCGCGTAATCCTGCGCGCTTCGGATCTCCAGTTCCGCCGTTCCAGGCCGGACAGCGGGGAGCTTCAAGCGGGCGAGGTGGTTCAGATCGGCGCGGAGGTCGGGATTGAGGAGCGCTACATCCGACAGGCTCTCGCCGAGGTCGAGGCCGCCTCCCTCGTGCCCGATGCGCCTCCGGACGAGGGACTCGCGCGGCGGATCGCAGGTCCCGCGATCGTGAGCACGAGCCGGGTGGTGCCCGGAAGCCCATCGGAAGTGGAAGCGAACCTCGAGTCGTATCTGCGACAGGAAGAGCTTCTCAGACTGGTGCGTTCACGATCCGGTGGATCGGTCTGGGAGCCGGGGAGCGGCCTCGTCCACCAGATGCGCCGCGCCTTTGATGTCGGCGGGCGCCGGTATACGCTCGCCAGGGTGCGCGACCTCCAGATCCGCGTGGCAGCCCTGGAGAGCGGCTGGTCACTCGTTACGCTGACAGCCGACATCGGCAACCTTCGAACGGAACGCCTGGCGAGCTGGTTCGCGGGAGTGGGGTTGGCCGGTGTCGGCCTGTTCATGGCGACGGAGGCCGGTGTCCTGCCGCTTCTGGGCGGACTCGCGATCCTCTCGGGTTTCGCGGCCGTCGCGACGGCCTCCGCACGAGCCGGGCTGCGGAAGGCGGGGCAACGAACGAAACTCGCACTTGAGGGTCTTCTGGACCGACTGGAACGCGGCGAGAATCTCCGGAGCGAGGAGGAGCCATGGCACCGGAAGCTCCTGCGCTGAGCAAGGAAAACGAGATGCTTGACACCTGTCTATCACGCCGCCGCTTTCTTCAGACCACGACGCTCGCGATCGGCGGCCTGGGGATGGGCGCGTGCCGCCTGGACGAACCGGCGCCGGCGCCCCTCCGCATTCTCATCCTGGGAGGCACCGGCTTCGTGGGCCCCAACCAGGTGCGGAGCGCCCTGGCGCGGGGGCACGAGGTCACCCTCTTCAACCGCGGCATTACCAACCCGGATCTGTTCCCCGACCTCGAGACGCTGATCGGCGACCGGGACGGTGATCTTGCTGCGCTGGAGGGCCGCACGTGGGACGTCGTCATCGACAATTCGGCCAACCTTCCCCGCTGGGTGCGGATGTCGACCGAAGTGCTGCGAGGCTCCGTCGGGAAGTACCTCTTCGTGTCCTCGACCGGCGTCTACATCCCCTACCTCACCACCGACATCCGCGAGGACGCCCCGGTCGACACCATCGACGACCCGGAGACCGAGGTCGTCAACGGCCGCACCTTCGGTGCCCTGAAGGCGCTCGCCGAGGAGGAAGCCCGCACGACCTTCCCGGACACGCACCTGGTCCTGCGTCCGACCTACATCATCGGGCCCGGCGACCCGACCGACCGCTACACCTACTGGCCGGTGCGGCTGGCGCGTGGGGGCGAAGTGCTTGCGCCCGGAAGCCCCGGCGACCCCATGCAGCACGTCGACGTGCGCGACCTCGCGGCCTTCATGATCCGGGCCGCGGAGGACAACTTGACGGGCACCTACAACGTGGTGGGACCGCGCGAGCCGCTCACGATGGGCGGCCTGCTCGAGCGGACGCGCGCGGCCGTGGGCTCCGACGCCACCCTGACCTGGGTAAACGCCGGCTTCCTGCAGGAGCACGGCCTTTCGGCGCTGACCTACTGGACCGAGCCGGCGGACGACTACCTGGGCATGATGCAGGTCAACGGCGACAAGGCCTTCGACGCAGGCTTCGCGATGCGCCCGCTCGAGGAAACCGCGCGCGACACGCTGGAGTGGTTCAACGCGCAGGACGCGGAGCGCCAGGAGCTGAGATCGGGGCTGACGCCGGAGCGGGAGGCGGAGCTGCTGGCGGCGTACCGCTAGAGAACGCGACTCTAGCGCAATCACGCAGACCCCTCGGCTTCCCGAAGGACCTCGCCCCTACCCCGGCATCCTCCGGAAAAGCCTCAGCACCGACCAGAACGCCAGCGCGTACATCACGGCACCCAGCAGGAACGGCGCTCCGGGCAACTGGATTGGCGCGCCCGCCGAGGTGAAGTAGCTGAACAGCCCCGCCGTGAAGATCAGGGGCGCCGCGATGCTGGTGAGGCTCATGAGGGACTGGATGCCGCCCTGGACCTTGCCCTGGTCCTCTGGAGGGACCGCGCCCGCCACCAGGCTCTGGATCGCGGGGCCGGCGACGCCGCTGATCGAGCCGACGACGATGACCACGAGCAGCATCCATCCGGCCGTGGCCAACCCGTAGCCAAGAAACGCGACCACTGCCCAGATGAGGCCGTAGAGGACCGCCCGGCGTTCGCCGATGCGCTTGATCACGGGCTGAACCAGGCCGCCCTGGACGATCGCCGACATGATACCCACGAGGGCCAGCGACAGCCCGTTCGCCCGCTCGTCCCATCCGAACTTGTGCCCCGTGTACAGAACCCAGACGGTCTCAAGCCCGCGCTGCGCGAGGATGACGAAGACGAAAGCGGCGGTCAACCCGGCGACGAGGGGATAGGTGCGCAGCACGTGGAGGCTGCCCACCGGGTTGGCCTTGCGCCAGCGGAAGACGTCGCGCTTCTCCGCGGGCAGCGATTCCGGCAGGACGAAGAAGCCGTAGAGCCAGTTCAGAAGCGCGAGTCCGGCCGAGGCGAAGAACGGCAGGCGCAAGTCGATGCTTCCGAGCAAGCCGCCTATGGCGGGGCCGAAGATGAACCCGAGCCCGAAGGCCACGCCGATCAGACCGAAGTTCCTTGCCCGGTTCTCGGGCTTCGACACATCGGCGATGTAGGCGTTGGCGGTGGTGACGTTGGCGCCCATCACGCCTGCGATCAGGCGGCCCACGAAGAGCCAGCCGAGCGTCGGCGCGAAGCCCATGAT
>VYDD01000013.1 GCA_009843625.1 Gammaproteobacteria bacterium
AGCCAGGCTTCCCCTCCGCATCGTACTGAGAGCCTTTCCTCGGTTAATGGGAGGCAGGATCGTGGGCCGTGCGCTGACAGCGTTTCTCATGACGCTTTCGATAGGCGGATGCGGCGAGGGAACGCCCGAATCGTCACGGACATCCTCGTCACGGCAACTGGGTGACACGACGTTCGTGTTCTCATCCTCACCCCTGCGAGGCACAGCCTCCCTTCGCGAGGTGTCACGAATCGGCATGATCGAAGGTCCGCCGGAGTACCTGCTGAGCAGGTTGCCGGTGTTCACGGTCGGCCCGGATGGGAGTCTCTTTGTCTTCGATCTCCGTAGCGACCTGCGCCATTACGATGCGGAGGGCACATACGTAAGGACGATTGCCCGGCAAGGCCAGGGCCCCGGCGAGGTGAGGTACGTGGTCAGCATGGACGTCTCCACCGACGGGGAGCTGGCCGCGCTGGACTTCGGCAATCGACGCGTCAGTGTCTTTTCGCCCGACGGCACCCTGGTCCGGGAGATCAGACTACGTCCGTCGGCGGGACGACCGGGATACGGGCGGGATGCCCTCCGATGGGACGAACGGGGTCAACTCTGGATCTCGCTCAACCCGCCCCGGAGTGGCCTGGACACGCTCCGCGCGGGGCAGCAGAGACCGTTGTTCGGCCGCCTGATCGGCCACGAGGAAGTGACGGACACGGTTTTCCTCCCAACTCGAGCCTGGGAGGGCTGTGAGCGGCGATCCCCGGGGCACTCGGGAGGGAGCATGGAGGACAATCGCCTCCGCCACATGCCCTTCGCGCAGTGGACGCGGAGCCGAACGGGTGTATTGGCCTTCGGCTGCGCGGCCACCTACGCGATAGACGTCGTCCGGTCGGACGGGGGAGTGACTCGGATGTCGCGGGCATGGGATCCACCGGTCAGAACGGACGAGGAGCATGAATACTGGGACGACGGGTTCCGCGTACAGAACATGCGTCGGCGCAGTGACAACGAGACTCTCGCGAGGCTGGGACGGGGAGCTGAGTCAAGGTCGCTTCCTCCGATTCCGATCCTTCCGCGGGAACGTCCCGCGTTCCTTCGACTCTGGCATACGGACGACGGCCGAGTGTGGGTCTGGCCGGGAGCTCCGGGTGTCAGCCGCCCTACGACCGAGGAGCAACGGCGCCGCGGACTGGGGCCACGGCTCTGGTCGTACTGGAATCCGACGGACGGTTACGACGTCTTCGACGCGGACGGTCGATGGATCGGTCACGTCGATACCCCCGAAGGCTGGGCCGCACGCCCCTACCCGGGGCAGATGGATCCGTACTTCAAGGGCGACACGATCTGGGCTGTTCTCAGGGACGAGCTTGACGTCAGCTACATAGCAAGGTTCGAGGTCGAGTGGCCCTCGCCGGACTAGCGTCGCTCAGGATCCACCCGCAACCTCTTCGCCACCTCCGCATCCGGGCTGACGAACACCGTCTTCTCGCGCTCGAGCGTGACCGTGCCGGGCGGGGCGCCCCTCGGCTTGCGCACGTACTTGCGGCGCGTCCAGTCCACCGGAACGGTCGCCGAGGTGCGGCCCTTCGAGTTCACCGCGGCCAGGATGGCGGCTTCCTCCAGGTCACGGGGGGCAGGGCTGCCCTCGCCGCGCCAGCGCAGGATCACGTGCGCGCCGGAGGCGTGACGGGCATGCAGCCAGATGTCGTCGGGATCGGAGTGATGGAAGGTCAGTTCGTGGTTGCTCTTCGCCCCGCGGCCCACCCGGATCGCGGTTCCCGCCGAACTGCGAAAGCGGTGGTAGGGGAGACGGGCAGGGGCTTTCCGTGACCTCGGTCCCGGAGCGGGCAGTCCCAGCCGCCGCTCCAGTTCCCCGGCATCCATCGATCCTTCTGCTACCTCCTCGGAGACCGCGTACCAGGCGGCCAGCCGGGCGTCCGCGTCCTCGATCTCGCCCGGGAGCGTGGCGGCGGCCCGATCCACGCGCGCGGCGCGGGCGTAGTAGCGCGCCGCGTTCTCGTGCGGCGCCAGCGTGGGATCGAGCGAGACGCGGATGGTGCCGCCGTCGAAGTCCTCGAGCGACACCCGGGCCGCCCCGCGCGGGATCAGCTTCATCCTCGCGAGGAGGAGATCCCCGATCCCACGCATCTTGACCGGGTCCTCGAGCCGGGCGAGCTGTTCCTGCAGGCGCACCAGCCGGCCCTCTGCCGCGCCGATGCGCTTTTCCAGGGCCGACATCACCTCGGACGGCACTAGGCTCGCGCGAGCGAGCGCCTCCGACCCGTCCGTCAGCGCGGCAAGAAGAGTCTCGCGCGCGCTGCCCTCCATCCCCGGAAGGGGATAGGGATAGGGCTGGAGCCCCTGGCCCGAGGACAGCAGCCGGGGGTCGAGGTCCTTCAGGTCGCGCCATCTGCGCCAGCGCTCCCAGCCGGCCTCGTCTCCGTCACCCAGAAACGCTCGCGCGTTCATGCGCGAGGTGTAGGCGACGTTCCGCACCAGGGTCGCCACCCGCTGCCGCGGCTCCACGTCCTGGAACAGCTCGCGCCACGACGCGAGGGCCATCGGGCGGCCGGCCCCCCGGCGCTTCGACGGGCGCGGCAGCTCGTAGACCGCGCCGGGCAGGAGCTTGCGTTCCCCGGAGCGGCGTGGTCTGAGCACGCTTCGGATGCGGTCGTCGGGGCCTTCGGTGAGGATTGCGTTCCACCGGCCCGGCGAGAGTTCCAGCACGAGTCGCGTACGGCGCGTCCGGCCCCGCAGGCGGGTGATTTCCACCAGGATGGCGCGCTCGTCCGCGGGTGCGGAGACCTCGCGCACGATCCCCGCCAGCGGGACGGCGCCCGCAGGAGGCGTCGCCTCGTCGATGACGGCGAGCCCCGTGGAGGCCGGGTGCAGGGCGAACACGACCGTCCGTCCCCGCAGAAAGAGCGCAACCCGGCCCGCGCCGCGATCCAGATGGAGGGCGCGTGTCCGTCCTGCGCGCAACTCGCGGCCGAGCGCGCGTGCGGTGGCCGCCACCAGCAGACTGTCCCATTGCATGACCGCAAAGCTATCGGCAACCGGGAACCAATGCGCCATCCCGGGAGGCGAGTCCGGGTCCGGAGGGCCCTCGCCGGGGTTGATTCCTCCCGGCCCGGGGCGCTATCTACTCCCCTGTATGAATCCCCCGCGCAATCACCCTCTCGTCGTCCGCGCCGCCGACGGGCTGCTCCCCTCCTGGGCGCAGGCAAGCGAGTCCCGCCGCCTCCACATGATCCGGGTGTCGAACCTTATGCGCGAATGGGCAGTAGTACGCGCAGAATGCGAAGACGAGGTGGTGCGATGGGCGGCGATGGGGCATCTCCACGATGTCCTGAGAGACGGCGACCCCGCGGAGCTGCGGGCGATGGTGGACGATGAGTTCGCGGAGCTCCCCGGGAAGCTGCTGCACGGGCCCGCCGCCGCCGGCCGTCTCGCTCGCGAGGGCGTCGAGGACGATGGCCTGTTGCGGGCGGTGGCCTTCCACACCCTCGGTCATCCCGGCCTGGACACCGCAGGCGTGGCGCTCTACGCGGCGGACTTTCTCGAACCCGGCCGCGCGGTCCAGGCGCAGTGGCGGGCGTCGCTCCGGGGACGCATGCCCGATGAACTGGACGAGGTCGCCTTCGAGGTGGCGGGCGCGCGCACAGAGCACCTGCGGGGAATCGGCGGGTCCATCCGGCCCGAAACCGCCGCCTTTCTGGAGCTGCTGACGATGAGGGTGCATGGCTAGGTTGCTCCGCGGACTCGCCCTGGTGGCCGTGCTCGGCGGACTGGCCGTGCTGGCGGGCTCCGCGGCGCTTCAGTGGTGGGAGCCTCCGGAGACGGCGCCCGTGACCGCCGACGTGGTCGCCAACCCGCGCGAGCGAGTGCGGGTGGAGGTCCTTAACGCGGGGGGTGTAGCCGGGATGGCGCGGGAGGCCACCGAGGTCCTGCGCGACGGCGGCTTCGATGTGGTCGAGTTCGGCAACGCCGGCGCGTTCGACCGCGACAGCTCCCTGGTGCTGGCCCGGCTGGGACGCGTCGACCTGGCGTCGATGGTGGCGGATGCCCTGGCGATTTCCACCTACCAGGACGAGCCCGACTCGACTGCGTACGTCGACGTCACGGTGCTGCTCGGGAGCACCTGGGATCCATCCATCCTGATCGAGCGCGAGGTGGAACGCGCGCAAGACACTGTGGCGGCCCCTCCGCCCGAGCCGGGCTGGCGCGGTTTCCTCTCGCGTCTCAGGGGGTGGGCGGACGGTCTGAACCAGGCGGGGAGCCAGCGATGAGCAGGAAGAAGCGCAAGTCGAGCCGGCCGGCGCGGGCCAGGGCCGAGAGATCCGAGGGGACTCTGGGCGATTGGCTGCGCATGCTCCTCATCTGGGGTGGCCTCTTCTTTCTGATCCGGTTCTTCGTCCTTCAGACCTTCGTCATCATCTCGGGTTCGATGATGGACACGCTCCTGCTGGGCGACTTCCTGGTGGTGAACCGGGCCGCGATCGGCTCCCCCATCCCGGGCACCTCCATTCGCATCCCGGGCTACTCGAGCCCGAAACGTTTCGACATCCTCGTGTTCGATCCGCCGCACGAGGAGAACATGATGCTGGTGAAGCGCCTGATCGGCCTGCCCGGCGACACGCTGGAGATGCGCGGCAAGACCCTCTACATCAACGGCTCGGTCGCGAATGAGCCCTACGCGCAGCACAACCCGGCGAGCCCGGACCACGACGACATCCGCATGACCTGGCAGACGCCGTTCCTGGTGCCCGGGGAGGATGCGGACTCGTATCGCCCCACCCGTGACGACTGGGGTCCGATCATCATCCCGCCCGACAACTACTTCATGCTGGGCGACAACCGTGACGAGAGCCAGGATTCACGCTACTGGGGGCTGCTGGAGGGCTGGCGGCTCGAGGGCCGCGCCCTGTTCATCTACTACTCGTACGAACGCGGCACGATGACGCCCTTCCCCTGGCTCCGCCGCATTCGCTGGGATCGCATCGGGGACCGCATCCGCTGACGCGGGCCGGCAACCCCTACCCGGTGAGCACCGTCAGCCGGCTCGCCCGCAACTGACCGCACGCCGCGTCGATGTCGCGCCCGCGGGGCTCGCGCACCATCACCGCCACTCCGCTGTCCTCCAGCTTCCTGCGGAACGCCTGCACTCTCGCGGGCGCGCTCGGGCGCCAGTCGGGCTGGTAGGGAATCGGGTTGAAGGGGATCAGGTTCACGAAGGCGCGCGTGTCGCGCGCAAAACCGGCCAGGGCGGGGATGAGCGCGAGATCGTCATTCACGCCCCGGATCATCGTGTACTCGAGCGTGATGCGGCGGCCGCGCACCCGGCGGAATCGCTCGAGGGCGGCCTTCACCTCGGCCAGCGGATAGCGCTTCTCCAGCGGGATCAGTTCTCGGCGCAATTCGGACTCCGGAGCGTGCAGCGAAAGTGCCAGCCCGAACTGCTCCGGCCGTTCGGCCAGGGAGCGGATTCCGGGGACCACGCCCACCGTCGACACCGTGATTCTGCGCGCCCCGACCCCGTAGCCGCCATTCAGGATGGTGAGCGAGGGCAGGACCGCGCGCGGGTTGGCGAGCGGTTCGCCCATCCCCATGAACACGATGTTGGAGACTTCGCCCATGTCGCGCTGCCGCGCCCAGCGCCGGGAGGCTCGGAACTGGGCCACGATCTCGCCCGCCGTCAACTGCCGCCGGAAGCCGGACCAGCCGGTAGCGCAGAAGGTGCACCCCAGCGGGCAGCCCGCCTGCGACGAGATGCACAGGGTGAGGCGCGAGCGGGTGGGGATCAGCACCGACTCCACCAGCTCGCCGTCCCAGAGCCGCCACAGGTGCTTTACGGTCCCGTCCCGCGAAACCGACACGCTGGCGGTCGCGGGCTCCTCGAGGCGAAAGGCCGAGGCGAGGACGTCGCGTTCGCCCAGCGGCAGGTCGTTCATCTCCCCGAAGCCGCGGGCATCGTTGTGGAACACCCAGCGTTCCACCTGGCCTGTGCGGAACTCCGGCTGTCCGCGTTCGCGGAAGTGGCGGCGCAGGACTTCGCGCAATTCCGCCGGGACCAGGCCCAGCAGGTCGGGGCGCTCGTCGCCGTTCGCTTTTCGCACCATGGCAGTCTGGAAGGAAGTCACCGCACGCTCGTTCTCGCGCACCCTCCGGAAACAGGCGAAGTCTCCTCGCTTGAGCCGGGAGCGCACGCTGACTAACTTAGCGCGATTTCGCAGGAGAGGGGCCGTCGGCTTCCTCTTCCATCCCCGCTCGCGAGATGTTCGACGAGCACTCCCCGCAAGTCCGATTCGTCGGCTTGTCCCCGCTTTCAACCCGGGCTCACATGACTGATCCGAAACCGGAGCGCACTTCCCGGCGGTCGCGCATGGCGGGAAGCCTCCGCGAACAGGACGCGGGCCGCACGCAGCGACTCGCCGGCTGGGTTCATCGGCGCCGCGACCTGGGCGGCATGGTGTTCATCGATCTGCGCGACCGCTCCGGGATCGTGCAGGTTTCCTTCGGCCCCGACTGGACGGAACCGGAGTCGTTCCGAGCGGCGGGCAAGCTCGGCGCCGAAGACGTGATCGCGGTGCGGGGCGAGGTCGTCCGGCGGCCCCCGGAAGCGCGAAACCCCGAAATGGCGACCGGCGCGGTGGAGCTGCAGGCCACGAGCTTCGCGCTGCTCGGGGACGCGGACACGCCCGCCATCCCGGTGCACCAGAACCCTGGAGAGGAGCCTCCCGCGGAGGAACTGCGGCTTCTGCACCGCCATCTGGACCTGCGGCGCGCGCCCATGCAGGCCGCGCTGGAACTGCGTCACCGGCTGGTGCTCGAGACCCGCAACTACCTCGACCGGCTGGGCTTCCTCGAGATCGAGACCCCGATCCTCACGAAGCCGATGCCGGAAGGGGCGCGCGACTTCCTGGTGCCCAGCCGCGTCCACCCGGGAGAGTTCTACGCCCTGCCGCAGAGCCCGCAGATCTACAAGCAGATCCTCATGACCGCGGGATTCGACCGCTACTTCCAGATCGCGCGCTGTTTCCGCGACGAGGATCAGCGCACCGACCGGCAGCCCGAGTTCACCCAGATCGACGTGGAGGCGTCGTTCATCGCGCCGGAGGATCTCCTGGGGTGGATCGAGGGACTCATGGTCCGCCTTTCCGAGGTGGCGGGGATGGGCACGCCCGCGCCGTTCCAGCGCATGGCGTACCGCGATGCCCTGGACTGCTACGGCAGCGACCGTCCCGACCTCCGCTTCCGGCTTGAGATCGAGGACTGGTCGGAGCCCTTCGCGGATGTGGATTTCCGCATTACGCGCGGGGCGCTGGATGCGGGCGGGCGCGTGCGCGGGCTCCGCCTTCCGGGAGGTGCATCGCTCTCCCGCAAGCAGGTGGGGGTGATCGAGTCGGCCGCACGGAAGGCCGGTGCGCCCGGGCTGCTCTGGGTCAAGCGCACCGAGGACGGCGGCTCGGGCCCGCTCGCCCGCTTCCTGGGCGAGGGGCACTACGACGCGCTGGGCCTGCGTGCCGGCGATCTGGCCCTGGCCGCAGCCGGTCCGGACGCGGTCACCTCGCCGGCGCTCGCGGCGGCGAGGCTGCGGGCGGCGGATGTGGCCGCCATCCCACGCGACCGTGAGCATGCGTGGGCGTGGATCCTCGATTTCCCGCTCTTCGACCCGCTTCCCGACGGGGCGGGCATCACCTTCAACCACCATCCCTTCGTGATGCCCGCCGTGGACGATCTGCCTCGCCTGGAGTCGGATCCGCTTTCGTGCGGGGCACGTGCGTACGACCTGGTGTATAACGGTTCGGAACTCGGGTCGGGCAGCCTGCGCATCCACGACGCGGCATTGCAGGAGCGCGTCCTGCGGGTCCTGGGCCTGGGCGACCGACAGATCGAGGAGCGCTTCGGCTTCCTCCTTCGGGCGTTGCGCTCCGGTGCTCCTCCGCATGGCGGAATCGCCCTGGGAATGGACCGCATCGTGCAGCACTTCGCGGGAGCCACAAGCCTGAGAGACGTGATCGCTTTCCCGAAGACCACCGCGGCGAGGGCGCTCTTCGAGGCCGCGCCCGGACGACCGGGAAGGGCGGAGCTGGAGGCGCTGAAGCTGGCATGACCCAGACCATCGTGGAGCACCGCCTCGACACCGAGGGAGCCGATCCGCTCCTGCTGGCCGGGGTCAACGACGCCAACATGCAGGGACTGGCGCGTCTCTTCGGCATCCGGGTGATCCTGCGCGGCGACCGGCTGCTGCTCTCGGGCGCCCTCGAAGGCGTGGAGCGGGCCGTCCCGGTGGTGCGCCACATGATCGAGCTGGCCCGCATGAGGGTGGGGTTCGACGCCTCCGACATCGCGCGCTTCGCCGAGGAGCGCGCCACCGGTGGCCCGGCGGCACCCGTGGAGGCGGGAGAGCCGTCCCGCATCGCGCTGCCCGGGTCACGCCGGGTGATCAGCCCGCGCTCCGAGGGCCAGCGGCGCTACGTCGAGGCCATCGACAGCTTCGAAATCGTCATTTCGATCGGTCCGGCCGGCACCGGCAAGACCTATCTGGCCGTGGCCAAGGCGGTGGAGGCCCTCTACCGCAAGCGGGTGCGGCGCATCGTGCTGGCCCGGCCTGCGGTGGAGGCGGGCGAGAACCTGGGCTTTCTCCCCGGCGACCTGCAGGAGAAGGTCGACCCCTACCTGAGGCCCCTCTACGATGCGCTGGAGGACATGATGCCGCCCGAGCGCGTGCGCCGCGCCCTGGATGATCGCACCATCGAAATCGCGCCCCTCGCCTACATGCGCGGCCGCACCCTTTCGGACGCCTTCGTCATCCTGGACGAGGCCCAGAACGCCACCCGCGCCCAGATGAAGATGTTCCTGACCCGCCTGGGCCTGAACTCGCGCGTGGTCATCACCGGCGACAAGACCCAGATCGACCTCCCGAACCGAGCGGATTCGGGTCTGCTTCAGGTGGAGAACATCCTCCGCAACGTGAACGGTATCGCGCTCGTCTATCTGGACGCGGTGGATGTCATACGCCATCGGCTGGTGAAGCACATCATCCGCGCGTACGAGAAGGACACCGTGGAAGGAGAGCCCCGGTGACCCTCTGGCGCATGCTGTCGAGCCCGCCGGAGCGCCTCTGGCCCGAGGCGATCGTCCACCACGGCGCGCGCGTCCTGATGCTCGCCGGGCTCGCCCTCCTGGTGACGGTGGGGTTCCCGCCCAACCCGCGGGTGGCCGACGTGAGCGGGTACGAGGCCGGGGTGGTCGCGACCGAGGATCTGATTGCCGAGGTCGAGTTCGCGGTGCCCAAGTCCGCGGCCGAGCTGGAGCGCGACCGGGCGACCGCAGTTGCCGCGGTGCCGATGATCTACCGCTACCGTCCGGAGGCGGGCGACTCCACCGCCGACGCCCTCAACCGTTTCTTCGCCACGGTCGAGGATACCCTGGGGGCGGACCTCGCCGCGCTCGATTCCGTGCTGGCGGCCGAGAACATCGCCGCGACACCCGCGCTGGTGGAGATGCTGCGGGACGCGGCCGTACGCGAGGAAGTGCTCCGGGCCGCGCTGCGCGCCGCGCGGGAACTCATCCCGGCCGGCGTGGTCGATGCGACGACACGGGATAACCTCGGTGACCGCATCACGGTGCTCGACGAGGGCGGCGAACGTTTCGTGTCGGCCGCAGAGCTGCTGACCGCCACCGACCTCTACAACCGCTCCGCCGCGCTGCTGCCCGAGGACGCTTCTCCGGAGGCGACCGAGATCCTGCGCCTGCTGCTCATCCGCTTCCGCGAGTTCAGCTACGTGCCCAACCAGCAGGCCACGGCGGCCCGGCGCACGGCGGCCCGCCAGTCCGTCGCCACCACGCGCGGCAACGTGCTCACCGGAGAGGCCATCCTGCGCGCCAACCAGCAGGTCACCGACGAGGACCTGGTCCGCCTGCGCGCCTACGAAGAGCAGCTGCGCACGCTCGGGCTGCTCGGCGCCACCGCCACGGGCTTTCTGCCGTCCCTCGGCGCGTACCTGCTGCAGGTGCTGCTGCTCGGGATGCTCTGGATCGTGCTGTGGGCCTATCGCGGCGAGGTGTACACCAACTTCCGCTGGATGACGCTTCTGGCCCTGCTGCTGGCCACGTACTTCGCCTCCGCAATCGTCATTTCGCGGGTTGCCATCTTCCCGCCCGAGCTGCTCCCCATTGCCTTCGTGACGCTCTCGGTGGCGGTGGTGTGGGACGGCCGCCTCGCCCTCATGCTCGCGCTGGTGCTGGCCGTCGTCACCGCGTCGCTCACGCCCTTCCAGGGCGCGGACGTGATGGTGACCACGATGGTGGGCGGCGGCGCGGCGGCGCTCGCCGTAGGAGTCGTGCGGCGGCGCTCGCAGAGCTGGACCTTCATCGCCGTAATCGCGGGATCCTATGCCTTCGTCACGCTCTCACTGTGGCTCAGTCGGATGCAGCCCTCCGCCGGGGTGCTCCCCTCCATCGGCTGGACCACCGGAAACGCCATCGTGAGTGCCGGCCTGGCGCTCCTGTTCGTGCCTGCGTTCGAGTGGTTCACGGGCATCACCACCGATCAGACGCTGCTCGAGTTCGCGGATCCCAACCGCACGCTGCTCAAGCGCCTGTCCATGGAGGCACCCGGCACCTACGCCCACACCGTCAACGTGGCCAACCTGGCCGAAGCGGCAGGCACGGCCATCGGCGCGAATGGCCTGCTTTGCAGGGTGGGCACGTACTACCACGACGTCGGCAAGGTGCTCGAGCCGCAGTACTTCATCGAGAACCAGCACGGGGGCGTAAACCCGCACGACCGGCTCGATCCGGCGATCTCGGCGGCCATTCTGCGGCGGCACGTGGTCGAGGGACTCCGGCTGGCCCGTCAGGAAAAGCTGCCCGCGGCCATCTCGGCCTTCATCGCCGAACACCATGGAACCCAGCGCATCGGCTACTTCTACGGCAAGGCGCTCGAGCAGGCCGGCGAAGAGAATGTGGACGAAAGCGAGTTCCACTATGCGGGCCCGAAGCCACAGTCCAGGGAGACCGCGGTGGCGCTCCTGGCAGATCCCGTGGAGTCGGCCGCGCGCACCCTGCGCGATCCCACCCCGGAACGCATCCGAGCCATGGTCGACGCGATCGTGGACAGCCGGGTGGCCGATGGCCAACTGGACGAGGCTCCGCTTACCTTCGCGCAGGTCTCGCTCGTCAAGGAACAGTTCGCGAAGGTGCTCGAAGCGATGTACCACCGCCGCATCGACTATCCCGAAACGGCGCATATCAGCAAGGCTCGCGATGACGGCGAAGCGGCCGGCGACGAACCCTCGGAAGCCGCCGCAAACGGTGATCCCGCCGGCGACGCCGCGCCGTCCCCCTCCTCCTCCCCCTGACACCGCTCCCGGAACCGTGACCGGGCCCCAGGTGCTG
>VYDD01000450.1:0-3769 GCA_009843625.1 Gammaproteobacteria bacterium
CTGTTCGGGTACGACCCCGCCCGCCACCTGATCGGACGCGGCGTGCTGGCCGCGCTGGGGGTCGGGATTCGCCTGCGCGAGGGGGATGTGGCGGCCCGGCTCAACCTGGCCACCCTGGACGGACTGGGCCGGGTGGCCGACCGCCGCGCGGGCCGCCCCGGCAACCCGGAAGGCCGGCGGCTGGTGCGCCGGTTGCAGGACGGCGTGACCGCGCCTCCAGGGGTGGACCTGCACTTCCAGCACGTCATGGAGCATCGCGCCGTGATGGTGCTGCGCGGCGACGGTCTCGGCGCGGAGGTATCCGACACCGACCCGCAGCGGACCGGCATCCCGCCCCGGCATCCCCGCGCGCCCGAGGGGGACACGGCGTCGGCGCGCACCGCCCGGACCGCCGACCAGATTCTCGCGCGGGCGGCGGAGGTGCTGGCCACCGAGCCTGTCGCCAACGGCCTTCTCGCCCGCGGGTTCGCCGAATACCGCGCGCCGGCGGGCTTTTCCCGGCGGTATGGGCTCAAGGCGGTGGCGGTGGCGCGCTATCCCATGTACCGGGGGGTGGCCCGTCTCGTCGGGATGGAGCTCGCCGGAACCCCGGCCTCGGATGAGGAAGCGGTGGAACTGATGCAGGGGGCCGCCGGACACGCCGACTTCCGCTTTTTCCACTACAAGGCCACGGATTCCCGAGGGGAGGACGGGGATTTCGAGGGCAAGGTCGCCGCCATCGAGGCGCTGGACCGTCTCCTCCCGGGGCTGGACGACGGCGGCGTGGTGATCGTCACCGGTGACCACAGCACCCCCGCGGCCATGGCCGGCCATTCCTGGCACGCGGTACCGCTCCTGATCCGGTCGCGCTACGCCCGGCCGACGGGACGCCGCCTTACCGAGAACGCGTGCCGGCGGGGCGATGTGGGCACCATCGCCGCGCGGCATATCATGTCGCTGGCCTTGGCTCACGCCGGGCGGCTGGCGAAGTTCGGCAGCTGAAACCGTCGTCTTCCGCCGCCGGGAAGCACCTGTGATCTCCATCCCCTGCGAAGAGCACCGCCTGGAGAACGGACTCCGGATCGTCCTTTCCCCGGAGCCCTCCGTGCCCATCGTCGCGGTGAACCTCTGGTACGACGTGGGTTCCCGGAACGAAGGCCCGGGGCAGACCGGCCTGGCCCATCTCTTCGAGCACATGATGTTCCAGGGCTCGCGCCACGTGGCCGGCAACCAGCACTTCGAGCTGCTTGAGGGCGTGGGCGGATCGGCCAACGCCTCCACCTGGTTCGACCGGACCAACTACTACGAAGCCCTCCCTTCGCACCATCTCGAGCTGGCGCTCTGGCTCGAAGCGGATCGCATGGGCTGGATGCTTCCCGCGCTCACCGCCGAGAAGCTCGAGAACCAGCGCGACGTCGTGAAGAACGAGCGCCGCCAGCGCTACGACAACCAGCCCTACGGCGACTGGGATGAGCGCATGCTCGCGATGGTGTATCCACCGGGACATCCTTATCGCCATCCGGTCATCGGCTCCCTGGAGGACATCGACGGGTTCACGCTCGACGATCTCGAGTCGTTCTTTCGCGCCTACTACGCCCCCGACAACGCCGTCCTCACACTCTGCGGCGGCTTCGAGGCCGGACGCGCGCTCGAATGGATCAAGCGCTACTTCGGCGACATTCCTCCGGGAGCCGGGACGCGGATGATTCCCGGGGACGCGGACGCGGAACGCGAGAACCACGTCGATGCCGGCCGGACGGTCGAGGCCGATGTGCCGCTCACGCGGGTCTACGCCGGGATGCGCGTGCCCACCTTCGACGATCCCAACTTCTACGCCGCCGACGTCGCGGGCGACATTCTGGGACGCGGGCGGGCGTCGCGTCTCCACCGCTCGCTCGTGCTGGAGCGCCGGCTCGCCAAGGACGTCGCGGCACACGTTTTTCCGTTGATGACCGGAGCCGCGATGATGGTGGTTCAGGCCACCGGCAACCTCGGGGTCGATCCCGGGGAGCTGGCGGCGGCCGTCGTCGAGCAGATCGAGGGACTTGGTGCGATCTCGTCAGAGGAAGTCGCCAGGGCCGTGGCCATGGCGGAGACTGCCATCCTGGGACAACTCGAGGTCGTGGCCCAGCGGGCTGACCTGCTCTCGATGTTTGCGACCCAGTTCGGAGATCCGGCCCGCATCTCCACGGAGATCGATCGCCTGCGCGCGGTGACGCCGGAGGCGGTGCAGACCCTGGTCGAAGAGCGCCTCGAGCCCGGGAACCGGGCGATTCTGACGTACGTGCCGCGGGCATCCGCGTGAGCCCCGAGCGCTTTCCCCCAACGCCGCCGGGGCCGGGACGGGTTGCCCCCTTCGCGGTTCCGGCGGTGCACGGCGCGCATCTCGATTCCGGGCTGGAGGTACGAACCGCGCGCCGACCCGGGGTTCCCCTGGTGACCGCTCTCCTGGTCATGGATGCGGGCGAGGCGACGGTCGGTGGGCCGCAAGCCGGGCTTGCGGTGCTGTCCGGAAAGGCGCTCCATGGCGGAACCGTCCGCCGCTCGGCGGTGGAGCTGGCTTGCGCGCTCGAGGACATGGGTACGCACCTGGCGACCTCGACCGGCTGGGATTCCACGGTGGTGTCGCTGACCTGCGCCGCCGACCGGTTTCCGCGGGCGCTCCGGCTGCTGTCGGAAGTGGTCCTGACGCCCGGGTATCCGGGTGAAGAGGTGGAGCGCACCCGCGAGCAGCAGCTCGGCGGGATCCGGCAACGCCGGATGTATCCTGCTCAGCTCGCCACTGCCGCCGCCGCGCGCTTCTTCTTCGCCGAAGGCACCACGTATGGACGGCCCATGGCGGGCACGGAAGGGACGGTCGCGGGCCTGGAGCGCGCGCATGTGGCCGACTACGCGGCCAGCCGCTACCGGCCGCAGGGAGCTGCGCTGGTGGTGGCGGGCGATGTCGCGAAAGAGGATGTGACGGATCTCGCAGCCGACTGTTTCGGCGGCTGGCGGGGCCGCGCTGCTCCCGTCGAAGCAACGGCGGGGGCCCGCTTCGGGGAGCGCCGCATCGTGATCGTCCATCGCCCGGGCGCGGTTCAGTCCGAGCTGCGCATCGGCCATGCCAGCGTACCGCGCAGGACGCCCGATTTCTTCTCGCTGATCGTGCTCAATTCCGTGCTCGGAGGCGCCTTCACCAGTCGTCTCAACCTGAACCTCCGGGAGGACAAGGGCTTCACCTACGGCGTGAGCTCGCGCTTCCTCCTCCGGCGCGCCGGCGGGATGTTCCGCATCGCCACGGCGGTGGCGACCGAAGTCACCGCGGCGGCGGTCCGGGAGGTGCTCGCGGAGACGGAGGCGCTGGTCGCAGGCGGGCCCACGCCCGCCGAACTGCGTGGCGCGCGCGACTACCTGGCGGGCATCTTTCCGCTGCGCATGGAGACCACGGCCCAGGTCGCGTCAGGCATTGCGCGGGTGTTCGTGCACGGCCTCTCGGCCGACTACCTCGCGCACTACCGCGAGCGGGTGCGGGCGGTGGGAGTCGACGATGTCGTGCGCGCGGCCCGCCGCCGGATTCACCCGGACGCCCTCACGGTCGTGGTGGCAGGTGACGCCGACCGGGTGGCGCCGGAACTCGAGTCCTTCGGCCCGGTCGAGGTCCACCACGAGTTCTGATCCGCGAATGCGCGCCCCCGACCACAGGGTGATGGCGCCCGGAGGTGGCTGCCGCCGAAACGGGCGGAAGACGCCCGCGGGGCGCTCCGGGAGACCGCTCCGGGCAACCCCTCGCCGCAGACGCGCACCTAAG
>VYDD01000450.1:3779-11351 GCA_009843625.1 Gammaproteobacteria bacterium
CGGGTGATGCAGGCGGATGCGCTCGCGCCGCCGGGCCGCGAGGCATGGTGATCTGACGGGAGAAATCGTGTCGCACGAACCGGAGTTGCAATCATCCGCGTCCGCCGGTCGGGCGGTGTATCCGGGCGGAGACACCGTTCCCCATCCGGGGCCGGACGCGGTCCCGGGACCGGACGGGACGGGACGCCTGTCGGGTCGCCTCGTGCATGACGGAAGAGTGGTCCACCTGTCCGTCGACCGCGTGCGCTTTCCCGACGGATCGGAGGGCAACCTGGAACTCGTCCGGCACCCCGGCGCCGCCGCAGTGGTGCCCTTCGTGGACCCGCCGGAGTCGCCCGATCCCGTGATTCTGCTGCTTCGGCAGTACCGCTACGCCTCGGGGGGATACCTGTATGAAGTGCCGGCCGGGCTACCGGCGGGGGCGGACGAGGCCTGGGCGGAGTGCGCGCGGCGGGAACTGGCGGAGGAGACCGGATACGCCGCGGCCCGAATCGACTTTCTGACCCGGATCTTCACGACGCCCGGTTTCACCAACGAGGTCATTCACCTGTTCCTGGCAACCGGCCTCTCGGCCGGAGACGCCGCCCGCGATCCGGACGAGTTCATCACCGTGGAGGAGTTCCCGTTCTCTCGCGTCCTGGAGATGGTGCGCAAGGGCGAGATCGTGGACTGCAAGACGGTCGCAGCCCTCCTGTACACTGCCGCCTTCCGCCGAAGCCCGGTCGCGGGCGGCGGCGTCCACCGGGAGGATGACGGCCGTCCTGTCCCGGGGACGCAATTGGGGCGCATGTCCGCGGAGACGCGTGATTAAGGTGGTACGAAACCTGCAT
Source organism: Gammaproteobacteria bacterium (assembly GCA_009843625.1). GTDB lineage: Bacteria > Gemmatimonadota > Gemmatimonadetes > Longimicrobiales > Gaopeijiaceae > BD2-11. The sequence goes on from VYDD01000450.1 coordinate 4,610, forward strand.
GCAAGAGTGTCCTGCGCGAGGGCACGAGAAGCCACGTCTGGCAGCGGAGCCACATGAATACCGAAAAGAGTCTGGCAATGACGCCCGCGAGGCCGGCCCACGAGACCCGGGACGCCCTCAGAAAACTGGACGACAGCGCCGTCGTGAAACGGTTTCTGGAAGGGGAGCAGCGAGCTTTCGGAATCCTTGTGGACCGTTACGACAATCGGCTGGTCAACTTCGTCTACCGGACCATTGGCGACCGGGAGCGGGCGCAGGATCTGGTACAGGAGACGTTCATTCGGGTCTACCGCCACCTGCATCGCTTCGATCCTACCAAGAAGTTCTCCACCTGGATCTATACCATCGCCAGCAACCTGGCGAAGAACGAGCTGCGCAACCGCTCGCGAAACCCTCTCGTTTTCTTCCAGACCATCAAGAAGAACTGGGAGGCGGACCACCGGCCGCTGGAATGGGAGGACAACTCCTACAAGCCCGACGACCTCTACCGCAAGCGGCATCTGCGAAAGGTCGTCGAGAAGGCCGTCAGCGAGCTGCCGGAGCATCACCGGGTGGTCTTCGTGCTACGGGAACTCCAGGGGAAGACCTACGAGGAGATCGCCCAGATCACCGCGGTCAACCTGGGTACGGTGAAGAGCCGCCTGAACCGGGCGCGCAACAACTTCGCCCGTATCGTCGCACCCATGCTGGACTGAGCCCGCTCCGAACGCCTCATCCAGTTCGACCTCCCGGACAGCCCCCCCCGACGCCCCTCGGGAACCTCGTCCCGCCCCTCCGGTAGCACACGTTCCGCCGCTTCGTGCGGATTCTTCGTGCCGCGAAGCCGGGGGGGGAACCCGAGCGTCATACCTCAAGTACAGAATTCGACGGGGATCGGCGGGCCCGCCGGAGCGGGCTCGATCCGCCCGACCAGGGTTGAGCGGGCACAGGCCCGCAAGAAGAGAGTCGCAAGGATCGCGAGTACAAGAACGGACATGGAATGCAACGGCTTTCTGGAGCGCTTCTCCGAGTTCCATGACGGTGAAGCGACCGATGCGCGCGTGTTCGAGCAGCACATTGCGGAGTGCGCGCGCTGCCGGCGTTACGCGGATACCGTGAAGCGGAGCCTGGTGCTGCTGCGCGCCGTTCCCGGCGTCGTCGTTGGCGAAGATTTCCATCCCCGACTGCAGCATCGCATCTACCACATCCAGGAGGACCTCGCGCGCCGCCGTGGCGGCGCCTTCTTCACCCGCCTGGGAGTGGCATTCGCCGCAACGATCCTGGTGGCGCTGGCCGTATGGGGACCGGAACTCGTTCGGGAGACACCCGAGGTCGCGCTTCCGCCCATCGTCGTCTCCGAGCCCCCCTCGCAGCGGGCGGCTGCTCCGTCCGCCACCGTACGGTATCGCAGCATTCGCCTGCTGGACCCCGCTCTGGACGGCGACGACCTGTGGACCACCCGCGCGCTGTACGAATACTCGGCCCTCTCCCAGCGCTGACCGGGAATCCACGTCCCGGCAGGCCATGATCCCCGCCACCTACCGGCGCGCGCTCGGCGGGCACGGAGGCGGGGTCTTCTACCTCCACGGCGAGGACGACTTCCGCAAGCGGGAGGCTGCGCGCGCGATCGCCGAAGCGCACCTCGACCCCGCGACCCGCGACTTCAACTTCGACGTCATGACCGGCTCGGAGCTCGACGTGCGCGACTTCGCCTCAGTGCTGGCCACTCCCCCCATGATGGCCGAGTGGCGGGTGGTGCTGGTCCACGGCGCGGAGGCGCTGGCTCCGCTGCCGGCGGCGCGCAAACTCGTGCTCGACATGGCCGCGTCGCCCCCGGAGGGATTGGCTCTGATTCTCACCGCCACGCAGCCGAAGCGGTCCAGGGCACGATTCTACCGGGATGTCGTGCGCGCGGCGCGCTCGCTCGAGTTCCGTCCGGTGCGGGCCAACGACCTGCCCGGCTTCCTGGTCTCATGGTGCCGCGACCGGCACGGCGCGGAGATGAACGAAGACGCCGCGCGCGCACTGGCGGCGGCGGTCGGATCGGACATGGGCGTGCTGGCGCAGGAGATCGCCAAGCTGGTCGCCATGACCCCCGGAGGTCGTCCGATTACGGTGGAGACCGTGGAGGAGGGAGGAATCCGGATCCCCCGCCTCGATCCCTGGCGCTGGTTCGATCTGGTGGGAGGACGCGACTTTTCCGCAGCCACGGCCGCCCTCGGCGAGCTCTTCATGCGCGGCGAGTCGGGCGTCTACCTGGTCATGGGCCTGACCACCCACTTCCTCCGCATCGGGCTGGTGCTCGACGGCGGGCTGTCCGGGCTTGAGGCCGCGCTTCCCCCCCACCAGCGCTGGCTCGCGCGCCGCATCCAGGGACAGAGCCGGGGTTGGAACCGCGAGAGCCTGGACGCGGCGCTGCTCGGTCTGCGCCGGGTAGACCGGCTGATGAAGGCCAGCGCCCTGCCCCACCATCATCTCCTGGAGGAATGGCTGCTCGCGCAGCGTACCTCCGCCGGCGAGGCAGGTCGGCCGAGGCCGCTCCGCGCCGGCGCACGGACGCGACGCGGAGCGGCCGTCGGGTAGGCACCGCGACTATCCGCGGACGCCCAGGCTCCAGATGAAGGCCGCGAGCGAACTGACTTCCTCGTCCGAGAGGCCTATCCCGCCGCGGGGGAGCATCAGGCCGGGGTACTGCTTCGGCTCGAGCACCCCGGTTTCGATGACTTCGATGATGCCGGCGTAGCTGCCGTCCGAGTTGAGCCACACGTCGTCGGCGAGATTCGGCGCCAGCTGTCCGCCCTTTCCGCTGGCTCCGTGGCACGCGGAGCAGGTGGCCCGGGCGTTGAAGAGGATCCTCCCCTCGGTAATGGTCTCCATGGTGACGCCGTCCGGAGCCGTCCCGGCGTTCAGGGTGGTGCTGACGGCTTCCGGCATCGGGAGGTCGGCGTTGGCGCCTCCGGTTCCGCCGCATGCCGTCGCGGCAGCGATCACAAAAAGTGGCAAGACATGACTCAGCAATGATTTATGTATCATCAGAAACTCCGTTCGAGATTCGGTATCGCCGGGTGTTGGCGACACAACGGATCATACCCCGGGCGAGGGACGAGGAGCCAGCTCGAAACGGCTGCGCTTCAGCCCGCGGCGCCCCTTCCGGGACGGTGTGCGACACCACAGCTTAAAGCATGCCTCAGGACCACGCCGTGACCCAGGACACACCCCTCATGCGCCAGTGGCGGGCCGTCAAGGCGCGCCACCGCGACGCCCTGGTGTTCATCCGGGTCGGCGACTTCTTCGAGCTCTTCAACGAGGACGCGCGCAAGGGTGCGCGCCTGCTCGGGCTGACCTTGACGACGCGCAACAACGGGGCGGCGCGGCAGGTGCCGCTCGCGGGCGTGCCCGCCAAGGCGCTGGACGACTACCTGCGCAAGCTGGTGAAGCTGGGCTGCCGTGTGACGATCTGCGACCAGGTCGAGGACGCCAGCGCGGCCAAGGGGCTGGTGCGCCGCGAGGTGGTGGAGACCATCACGCCGGGCACGGTGGTTCACGACGAGTTACTGGAGGCCCGGCGCAACAACTTCCTGGTCGCACTCGCGCCCGCGGGAAGGGAGACGCGCGGTCTGGCGGCCCTCGACCTGTCCACGGGCGAGTTGGTCCTCGAGGTGGTGGGCGAGGAGGCGCTCGCCGCCCGCATGGGTGAGCTGGCGCCGGCCGAGCTGCTGCTGCCCGGCTCTCTCGAACGGGAAGCCCTGCCGGGCGCGACGCCCGATACGCTGCTCACCCGTCGCGACGACTGGATCTTCGGGGAAGAGGCGGCACGCGAGGAGGTCCAGCGCGCCTACCGAGTGCTCTCGCTGCAGGGTTTCGGCATCGAGGCGGGCGATACGCCCGCGGTGCGCGCCGCGGGCGCCCTGCTCGCCTACGTCGCCGAGATCCGCCCGGGCGGGGTGGCCCACCTGCAGGCTCCCGTCGTGCGCCGTCCCGGCTCGACCATGGTCGTCGACGAAATGACGCGCCGAAACCTGGAGTTGACCGAGCCGCTGCGCCCGGGAGACCAGGGCGCCACGCTCATCTCGGTGCTCGACGACACCGTCACCGCCATGGGTGCCCGCACGCTGCGGAGCTGGCTGCTGGCGCCGCTGCTGGAAGCAGGCGCGATCTGGAAGCGTCAGGAGACGGTGGGGGAGTTCTTCGAACGGTTCGAGGTGCGGCGCGAGGTCCGCGGGGCGCTCTCGGAGGTTGCCGACCTCGAGCGGCTGGCCGGGAAGATCTCGCTCGGACGGGTCACGCCGCGCGATCTGCTCGCTCTGGCGCGCTCCCTCGACCGGGTCCCACCGGTCCGCCGGGCGCTGGCTACGGCCGAACTCCCCCGGCTGCGCGAGCGGGGCGCGGGCCTCGACGCCATGGAGGACGTGCGCGAGATGCTCGGGCGGGCCATCGCCCCGGACGCGCCCGCGACGCTGCAGGAAGGCGGCGTGATCAAGCCCGGATACGACGAGGACCTGGACGCGCTCCGCCAGACCCGCGCCGATGCGCGCACCTCGATCGCGACGCTGCAGGCGCGCGAGCGGGAGCGCACGGGCATCGGCTCGCTGAAGGTCGCCTTCAACAAGGTCTTCGGGTACTACCTGGAGGTCACCCGGGCGAACCTAGGCCGGGTCCCGGACGACTACGTGCGCAAGCAGACGCTGGCCAACGCGGAGCGCTTCTTCACCCCCGAGCTGAAGGAGTGGGAAGGCCGCATTCTGGACGCGGAAGACCGGATCGCCACCCTGGAGGCGGAACTGTTCGCGTCGGTGCGGGGCGAGGTGGCCGAGGAGGTTGCGCGGCTGCAGAAACTCGGGCGCGCGCTCGGGCGTCTCGATGCGCTGGCGGGACTCGCGGAGGTGGCGGAGCATCGCGGCTACGTCCGCCCCGAAGTTCATTCCGGCTACGCGGTCGAGGTGCGCGCCGGCCGGCACCCGGTGGTGGAGGCGGTGATGCCCGCCGGCAGCTTCGTCCCCAACGACCTGGTGCTGGACGACGACGGCCGGGTGGTCGTTCTGACCGGCCCCAACATGGCGGGCAAGAGCACCATCCTGCGCCAGATCGGGCTCATCCAGCTGCTCGCCCAGATGGGGTCCTTCGTGCCCGCCGACCGGGCAAGGCTGCCGGTCTGCGACCGGGTCTTCACCCGGGTCGGGGCAAGCGACAACCTGGCCCGTGGCCAGTCGACCTTCATGGTCGAAATGAATGAGTCCGCCGCGATCGTCCACGGCGCCACCGCGGACAGCCTGGTGCTCCTGGACGAGATCGGCCGCGGCACCTCCACCTACGACGGGGTCTCCATCGCATGGGCGGTCACCGAGCACCTGCACGAGGTGGTGGGCGCCAAGACCATCTTCGCGACCCACTACCACGAGCTCACCCAGCTGGGCGAGCTGCTTCCCGCGGTGCGCAACCTGAACGTGGCGGTGCGCGAGTCCGGCGAGGACATCGTCTTTCTGCGCCGTCTGGAGGAGGGAGGCGCCGACCGGTCCTACGGAATCCAGGTGGCGCGCCTCGCCGGCATGCCGCCTGCGATCGTGGAGCGGGCGAAGGAACTTCTGGCGGAACTGGAGGGAAGACGTACACGTGACGGAGGGTGTCTCGGGCGTGAGGGTGCATATCGGCCTTCTTCGGCCATGGAGCCCGGCCAGCTTTCCCTCTTCGCTGCGGAAGCGGAGCTGTCCGCCCGCCTTCAGGAAATCGATCTCGACAACATGACCCCACTGGAATCCATGACGCTGCTCGCGGATCTGCAGCGTCTTGCGCGCGGCGCGCGAGAGTGATGCCGTCGCCGTGCCGGCACAGGCGTTCCCGGGCCGGGACCGGGCGCCTGGCGATCCTGGCTCTCGGGGTCCCCGCTCTCGCGGCCTGCGCAGGCGATGGCGAGGTGGAGGAGCCCGCGCCCCTCGGCGACGCGACCCCCATCGAATACCCGCTCGAGATGTGGGATCAGGGGATCGAGGGCGAGACCGTGCTCCAGGTGCGCGTCAACGAGCTGGGGGAGGTGGATTCCGTCGCGGTGATCGAGACCAGCGGCCACGAGCCGCTCGATTCGGCCGCCGCCGAGGGCGCGCGTGCGATGCGCTTCCAGCCCGGCCGAAGGGACGGCCGGGACGTACCGGTATGGGTACGCATCCCGGTGCAGTTCTCCAGGCAGTCGGGCCCCGAATCGTGATGCGTGGCCCAACCGGGGGATCGCGGCCATGAGCGTCCGCAATCGCGAGCCCTACGACAACGTCATGGAGATGGTGGGGTGGACCCCGCTGGTGCGGCTGCACAAGGTGTCCGCCGACTGCCGCACCCCCGTCTACGGCAAATGCGAGTTCATGAGCCCCGGCGGTTCGGTGAAGGATCGCATCGGGCTCGCCCTGGTGAGCGCGGCGGAGCAGGACGGGACGCTGCGGCCGGGGGGCGTGATCGTCGAAGCCACCAGCGGCAACACCGGGCTGGCGCTCGCGATGGCTGCGGCGACCCGCGGGTATCGCTGCATCTTCACCATGCCCGACAAGATGAGCCAGGAGAAGGTGAAGCTGCTGCGCGCCTTCGGGGCGGAGGTGGTGATCACCCCCACGGCCGTCGGGCCGGATCACCCCGACCACTACCAGCAGGTCGCCCGCCGCATCGCCCGCGAGACTCCCGGTGCGGTGCTCGCCGACCAGTTCTACAACCTCGAGAACCCGAAGGCCCACTACGCCACGACCGGGCCGGAACTCTGGGAGCAGAGCGGGGGGCGCATCAC
>VYDD01000032.1 GCA_009843625.1 Gammaproteobacteria bacterium
TCTTCCGACCGCTCCGCCGAATCCACTATCCCCGCGCCCCCGGCCCGTGATCACCATCCGCCCCATCTGCCGCGCGCTCGTGCCGGTCGACGCCGCTGCGGCGGACCGCGTCAGCGCCCCCAACTACGACGAGTTCCAGAGCGACGAAGAAGTGCGCGCGCTGATCCGGCGGACTCCCGAGAGTGTGCTCCGCGTGACCATGCCGCACTGCGATCCGGGAGCGGAGGACGAAGTCGCCGCCGACTCTCCTCCGGCGCTCGCGCGCGCCGCCGCCAACATGCGGGCGCTCATCGACAGCGACAGCGTGCGCGCCGCGCACGACCTGCTCTTCGTCTACCGCATCGACGACCCGGCCCGGCCCGGCATCGACCAGATCGGCCTGGGGGGCATGGCGCGTATCGACGAGATCCGGACCGACGCCACTCCGGCCGCCCCCATCATCCGCAACGAGGGCGTCCGCGAACCGAAGGCGCGCGGGCGGGCTCAGCTCATCGAGGCCACCTCCGCGTTCATCGGCACGGTCAACTGCGCGGTTCCGGACAAATCGGGGGCGTTCGCCGACGCCCTCGAGCGACTCGCGGCGGAGCGCGCGCCCGACCACGGAGCCGACGACAGCCGCGGCTGCCGCCACGACATCTGGCTGATCGACGACGCCTCCATTCAGGCGCAGCTGATCGCGCTCGCGGCCGCCGAGCCGGAGGCCTACGTCGCCGACGGCAACCACCGCAGCGCGGCCGCCGCGATGCTCGACCGCGAGCACTTCCTGTGCGTCTTCTTCCCTCTGGAGCGCATGTCGCTGGCGCCCTACAACCGCCTCGTGCGCGACGTCGGTCTGGACGACGAGGTGGTGCTCGCGGGTCTCCGCGAACGCTTTGCGATCGAGGAGGTCCCGGGAGCGCATCAGCCCGCCCGAACCCATCAGATCGGGCTTTACACCGGACGCGCCTGGTACCGCCTGCGCCCGCTTCCCGGCAGCTACGACGAGCGCAACGCGGTCGAATGCATCGACGCCGACATCGTCCAGCGCAACTTCTTCGAAGCCGTCCTCGGCATCGCCGAACCGGGCGATCACAGGCTCAACTTCGTGGGAGGCGACCGCGATCTCGACTTCCTGCCGGCCGGCGTGGACAGTGGCAGGTACCGCTACGCCGTCACGCTCGCGCCCGTCACCCTTCGCCAATTCGCGGCGGTGTGCCGCCAGAATCGCATCATGCCGCCCAAGTCGACCTGGTTTCAGCCCAAGATCCGCAGTGGCCTGGTGATTGCGCTGGAAGCGGAGTCGCCGCAGCCGAAATAGCCCGACGCCGACCGGAGGCGCCGCGGTTGGCACCGCCGGCCCATGGTCCCCATTTTCACGGGTGCCCCCATCAGACCGCAGGACCGGAGGTTGTCCCGATGCTCGACTCCAATTCCACCCGACGCCGTTTCATGGCCCATTTCGCCGGAACCGGGCTTGGCGCCACCCTCCTCCCCGGCGTGCTCTGGGCCAGAATGCAGGAGGCCGGTGCCCGGGAAGTCACCGCCGAGATGCTGGGCGACGCACTGGCGATTTCGGGTCTCGACTTCAGCGAGGAGGAGCGCGAACGCATGCTCGAGTCGGTGAACGACCGGCTGAGCGATTATCAGGAACTTCATGAACTGAAGATCCCGAACGACATCTCGCCGCCCTTCCACTTCAACCCGCTGGTCCCGGGAATGCAGGTGGACCGGTCGATCACACCGTTCAGGATGAGCGACCTGCCGAGCATCGAACGACCGTCCAACCTCGAAGACGTCGCGTTCTGGACCGTGCGGGAGCTCGCGGAGCTCGTTCGCACCCGGCAGGTGAGTTCGGTCGAGCTGACCGAGATGTACCTGCAGCGCCTGGAGCGCTACAACCCGCTGCTCAACTGCGTGGTCACCCTTACCGACGAGCTGGCGCTGGCCCAGGCGCGCGCGGCCGACCGTGAGATCGCCGCCGGACGGTACCGGGGGCCGCTGCACGGAATCCCGTGGGGCGCAAAGGACATCATCGCGACCCGCGGCTACAAGACCACCTGGGGCTCACCCGCCTACCAGGACCAGGTCATCGACATGGACGCGTCGATCATCGAGATGCTGCGTGACGCGGGCGCGGTGCTGGTCGCCAAGCTGACCACCGGCGAGCTGGCCGGCGGAGACCAGTGGTTCGGGGGCCAGACGATGAACCCGTGGGACCCGTCGACGGGCTCCGGTGGTTCTTCGGCGGGTCCGGGATCCGCTACCGCGGCCGGGCTTGTGGGCTTCTCGATCGGAACCGAGACCAGCGGGTCCATCCTGGGACCCTCGTCGCGCTGCGGCCTGAGCGGGCTTCGTCCGACGCTGGGCCGGATCAGCCGGTACGGGGTGATGGCGCTCTCCTGGACCCAGGATCGACTGGGCCCGATGTGCCGCTCCGCCGAGGACTGCGCGCTGGTGATGCGGGCGATTTCGCGTCCCGACGGCCTCGACCTGAGCGTGCAGGACCTCCCCTTCAACTGGGACGGCACCCGCGCGGCCACCCGGCTGCGGGTCGGGTACCTGGAGGGGGCGTTCGACGAGATCGAGGAGACCGACTACCGGACCGCGCACCAGCGCACCCTCGAGGACCTCGAGTCCCTCGGTTTCATGCTGACGCCCATTCACATCCCCGAATGGTCGATCAACGTCACCGCGCACAGCGTGGAGATGGCCGTCTTCTTCGACGAGTTGCTCCGCTCCGGCAGAGCGGAACTGCTGGGCCGCCAGACGCGTGCCGACGGTTTGCGCTCCGCAAGGGTGATTCCGGCGGTCGAGTACCTCCAGTCGCAGCGCGCGCGCACCATGATGATGATGCAGCTCGCGGAGGCGACCTCGGGGGTGGATGTCTATCTCATCCCGCGGGCGCCGCGCCGCCCGCCGGGGCAGCAGTCCGACGAGCCGCCGCCGTACAGCCATGGCCGCAACGCGAGCAGCATGACCAACTACGCGACCCATCCGGCCCTTGCGGTGCCCAACGGCTTCAACGATGCCGGGCTCCCGACGAGCATGACCTTCTGTGCCCAACCCTTCCGCGAGACGGAGCTGTTGACCGTGGCGCGAGCGTATCAGGACGCCACCGACCACCACAGGCAATACCCGGATCTGGACAGCGCGGCGTCCGGGTAGGTACCCCCGGGCAGCCACCATGATCGATGCACTGATCGGACGGACGCCGACGCTGCGCCTCGCGCGCGTCGTGGAGCCGACCATGGCGGAGGTGTGGCTCAAGCTGGAGGGCATGAATCCCGCCGGGTCGATCAAGGACCGGACCGCGCGGGCGATGGTCGACGATGCCGAGGCACGCGGGCTGCTCAAGCCCGGAGGCACCATCGTCGAACCCACCTCCGGGAATACCGGCATCGGCTTGGCGCAGATCGCGGCCTGGCGAGGATACAGGCTCATCCTCTGCATGCCGTCGTCGATGAGCGAAGAGCGCAAGCGGACTCTGTCGGCGTACGGAGCCGATTTCGTGCTCACCGACCCGGAGCGGCGCATGCTTGCGGCGAGAGAGGAAGCCGAGCGCATCGGATCGGAGACAGGCGCCTTCTACCCGGACCAGTTCTCCAATCCCGCCAATCCGCGCATCCACTACGAGACCACCGGGCCGGAACTCTGGGCCGACATGAAGGGGCGCATCGATGTGTTTGTGTACGGATCGGGGACCGGCGGGACCATCACCGGGGCCGGGCGGTTCCTGAAGAAGATGGATCCGCGCATCCAGGTGGTGGCGGTCGAGCCGGCGCGCTCGCCCGTCATTTCGGGCGGCGAACGCGGGCAGCACCAGTTCCAGGGAATGGGACCGGGCTTCATCCCGGAGAACCTGGACCGGACCGTGCTCGACCGCGTGATGACGGTGTACGAAGAGGATGCGTTCCCATTGGGGCGGCGCCTCGCCCGCGAGGAAGGCCTCTTCCTGGGGATGAGCAGCGGCGGCATCGTATACGCCGCGCTTCAGATCGCGCGCGAAATCGGGCCCGGCCATCGCGTCGCCGCCATCTCGCCCGACGACGGCGCGCGCTACCTGACTACGACGTTGTATTCGCCGGAAGGGTAGCGCGAGCCGACCGCATCCCGGCGCTGGCAGCGGGACTCGCCCGTGTCTAGTATTTCGGTGTCTGCCCATCAGTACATGGAGGAGCCCATGCGTGTCATCTCTTTCCCGGTCATTCGTCGTGTTCCCGCTGTCCTTGTCGCCGCCGCCCTCTGGACATCGGCATGCTCTCCGGCGGACGACGGACCCCGCACGTACTTCGAGGACCCGGACCTCCAACGCATCTACGCGCGCATGATGGAGGCGATGGCGCCGGACGGGGGATGGGAGCGGGTGCGCTACATCGCGTTCGACCGGGTTGTGGACCGCGGGGGCCCGGTCCTCGATCGGCGTTCCCACCGGTGGGATGTCTGGGGCGGGATGTACCGCATGGCGGGAAGCTCGGGGGACCAGGAAATCGTGGCCGTGATCAACACCGACAATCCCGCCGAGGGCGAACGCATCTGGCTTGATGGCGAACTCGTCACCGACCCGGCCGTTTCCGACTCACTCGCGGACCGCGCCCACGGCAGTTTCATCAACGACACCTACTGGTTCCTGATGCCCTACAAGTGGGCCGACCCGGGGGTCAACACCGTCTATCTGGGGGAGATGGAGATGGACGGCCGAGCCTACGAAGTGGCAGAACTCACTTTCGACGCCGTCGGGCGCACCCCCCAGAACAAGTACCGCGGCTGGGTCGATCCTGAAACGGGGCTGATGGCCTACTGGCAGCACTGGCGCACCGCCAGCGACCCGGAGCCCGCCTTCACGCTGGCCTGGACGGAGTGGACGCGGCACGGCCCGCTCCTGCTCTCCGCGGGCCGTCCGGATTCCACCGGCTACTCACGCGTCAACTTCGAGAACATGGAAGCGTCGCTCGAGTTGCCGGGGGGGATGTTCGAGGGGCCGGAGGGTTAGGCTCCGCTACCCCCCTCCCCCGCCTGCTGCTCGTCGCTCGACAGCGTTCCGACGCTCCGCACGATGAGGGTGCCCGAGCCCTCGTTTGTAAAGATCTCGCGCAGCAGGCTGTCGCGCGCGCTCCCGGAAATGAGGTGCACGCGCGGGACGCCGCCCTCGATGGCGCCCTCGATGGCCGCTGCCTTGGCGAGCATTCCACGGGCGAGCACGCCCTGCTCACGCAACTCGCGGAGCCCCGCCAGATCAAGGTAGGAGATCAGCGTCGCCGGATCCTCAAGGTCGCGGAGGATGCCGGGCGCGGACATGGTGAAAACGAGCTTCGTGGCCTCGAGCGCCTGGGCGAGAGCGCTCGCCACGGTGTCGGCGTTGATGTTGAGCAGCCGCCCCTCCGCGTCCGCCGAAAGCGGGCTGACCACCGGCACCCATCCCTGGTTAAGAAAGACGTGCAGCGAAGAGGGATCGACGGTTTCGATGTCTCCCACGAATCCGAAGTCCACAGGATCCGGACCCTCCCCCTCCATGTGCATCGGCGGACGGCGGGTGGCTGTCACCAGACCGGCGTCGACCCCCGAGACGCCCACGGCGTGAATCCCTTCCTTCCGGCAAGCGCCCAGCAAGGCCGTGTTGACCTCGCCGCTCAGGACCCGGGCGGCGACGCGCAGATCCTCCGAACGCGTGACCCGACGGCCCGCCACCATGCGGGGCTCGTGGCCCAGGCGACGGGCGAGTTCGGTGGACTGCGGCCCGCCGCCATGCACGAGAACCAGGCGGATCCCCAGGGAGTTGAGAATCGCCACCTGCTCCATGAGAGCATCGACGCGCCCCGTGCTCTGGAGGACTTCACCGCCCACTTTCAGGACGAAGATGCGTTCGCGGAAGAGACGCACGTAGGGTGCCGCGGCGCGCAGGCCGGCAAACCTCCGGTCGGCGGCGCGTGACCGCTTCACGTTCCGTCCTGCCCGATGGCGCCCAGGGCCTCGGCGAACTGCGCCACTTCCGACGCCCGCAGCGTGAGCGGAGGCATGACGCGCAGCCATGACGCGTCCGAACTGGTTCCGGTGAGGATGTCCCGGTGCAGGAGCGCATCGCGGATTTCGCGCGCGCTTGTCCTGCACTCGAGTCCGAGCAGCATGCCGCGGCCCCGGATGCCGAGCACGGGTCCCGCGAGGCAGTTGGCGCGTATCTCCTTCTCGCGCATCGCCGCCTGCTGCAGAAGCCCCTCCTCGCGGATGGTGTCCAGCACCGCTTCGATGACCGCACACGCGAGCGGACCGCCCCCGAAGGTGCTGCCCATGTCCCCGATTCGCAGTTGATCGCCCAGAGCTCGTGACATGATCAGCGCGCTGCAGGGGAACCCGGCGCCGAGCGCCTTCGCGGTGGTCAGCATGTCCGGCACCACGCCGGTGTGCTCGATCGCGAAGGGTTTCCCGCTCCGTCCCATGCCGCATTGCACCTCGTCCGCGATCAGGAGGGCGCCATGCTGGTCGCAGGCCGCGCGCAAGGCACGCACATAGTCCGATTGGAGCACGTACGCGCCCGCGATGCCCTGGATGGGCTCGATGATGACGGCTGCGGTCTCGTCGTCGATGGCGGCAACCGCTCCGGCCGCATCGTCGCGCGGCACGAAGGTCACGTCGAACGGGGTGTCCGGGAAGCCGTACCAGCGCTCACGGGCCCGCCAGGTCACGGCGGCGGCGGCGGCCGAGCGGCCGTGAAATCCGTGTTCCAGCGCGACCACGCGCCTGCGGCCCGTCAATCTGCAGGCCAGCCTGAGGGCGTTCTCGTTGGCCTCCGCTCCCGAATTGACGAAGAAAACGCAGTCGAGGCCGTCCGGCGCGAACTCCGCCAGCTTGTCGGCGGCCCGCGCCCGCACCCTCAGCGCGTTCACGTTGCTGGTGAACATCAGTTCGCCCGCCTGCCTGCGGATGGCTTCAAGCACCCGCGGGTGACCGTAGCCGAGCGCGCACACCGCGTGCCCGCCGTAGAGATCGAGCAGCCGGCGCCCGTCGGCGCACCGCAGATAGGCGCCCCGGCCCGATACCGGCTCCAAAGGCAACTGGCCGTACACCTGGGCCAGATGCCGCGCTTCGGCCTGGCGCGCGTCCGGAACGAGGGTCGGAGCTGGTGTGTTCATCTCGGCGCCCGGCGCTGCCCGCTGAGGCCGGATCCGCTCGCCGTGGGCCACGCGTTCACAGCCACGCCGCTGCCGGGGTGGTCAGCCCGGTGGTTTCGGGAAGCCCGTGCAGCACATTCATCCATTGGATCGCCCCTCCGGCAGCGCCCTTGACCAGGTTGTCGAGCGCCACCGTGACCGCCAGCGTGCCCCGGTTCACCGCCATGGCCAGATGGGCGTGATTGCTGCCCACCACGTCCTTCAGCCTCGGCGGCGCATCGACCAGGTGCACGAAGGCCGCCTTCGCATAGTGATCGGCGTAGGCGTCGCGCACGTGGCTCGCGTCAACGCCGTCGAGCAGCCGGGCATGCAACACCATGTAGATGCCGCGCGCGAACGGGCCGGACGTCGGAACGAAGTGCAGTTGTACGCCCCGGCCGGTCGATGCCCTCAGGATCCCTTCCACTTCCGGCGCATGGCGATGCGCGAGCGGCTTGTACGCGAACATGTTGGCGTGCCGGGTCGGGTGGTGGGTCGTGGGCCTGGGAGCGCGGCCCGCCCCGGTACTCCCCGTCACCGCGCTGACCATCAGGCGGGGATCGACCAGCGCGCTGCGACTACGTCCGGCCGGGCGGCCCCTTGCCTGGGGGCGAATCAGCGGCATGGCGGCGAGCAGCATCCCGGTGGCGAAGCATCCGGGATGGCCGACGTGGCGAGGCTTGCGTATGGTGGCGTGCTCCGGCAGCAGGCTCCGGAACATCGGCATGCGATCCGGGGCGCCGTGCTCAACCCCGTACACGGCTTCGTACGCTTCGGGGTCGCGAAAGCGAAAATCAGCGGAGACGTCGACCACGCTCGGGACGCACTGCCGCTCCGCACAGGCGCCGAGGGCCCGGTCGACCAGTTGGGCACTGGCTCCGTGGGCGGCGGTCGAGAAGATGGCGCAGCGGTCGCCGAGCGTGTCGGGCAGGTCGTCGATGGCGGTGAAGCGCAGGTCCGGCCACACGCCATGCAGGTTCGGGAAGACCGCGTCCACGGCCTCGTGCCTCCGGCTTCGCGACACGACCGCGGCCGGCTGCATGTACGGGTGGGACGCGAGCAGGCGAAGTAGCTCGCCGCCCACGTACCCGGATCCGCCCAGTACGATGGCGGGAATCGACTCAGGCATGGGCCCCCAGCCCTATGCGGGCGGCTACGGCGTCTCCAAGGCGGGCGCCGTGGGTGACCGCGTTCACCCCTTCCAGCCCCGTTCTCTCCCGGATGATGTCGAGCCCGACCTGGTTGTCGGTCGCGGGCCCCGTGATGAAGGCCGGGGTCATCCCGAACTCCTCTTCGAGCAGCCTCGCGCCGCCCCAGGCAGCGACCGGATCAGACGCGCACAGGAGGAGGCACGAAATGTTTGCGCGCACCGCGTCGTCCCGCAGGATGGCCTCCACGCCGTATGCGCCCAGGATTCCGTCGCCGAGCTCGAAGACGATCGCGTCGGGACGCTCGGCCGCCAGGCGGCGCAGCATCGTGCGCGCCAGGTCCGGCGCGTTGCCGGGCCCGGTGCTGACGACGCCGAAGTCGGTGAAGATGGAGGTGTTGCGCGCACCCGCGTCCTCCATCGCCAGGATGTCGCGCCGCAGCGAGACGCCGGTTGCCTTGAAGGCGTCGACCACATGACCCCTGTGCCGGAGGCGCCCGATCACCGCGCATGCCGCCGCCGTTTTGCCGGAGTTCATGCAGGTGCCGGCGAGGGCCACCACGGGAACTCCTCCCAATTCCAGTCGCGCGCCGGTGTCGAGTGGGTCGCCGCCCACCCGGGCCGGGACGCCTACGCGCTCGCCGAGATAGGGGAACTCTAGGACCACCCCGAGCACACGCGCGTCGAAGGGCTGTCCCAGGGAGGCGTTGACGGCGTCGCATATTCCCAGCACGCCGCCCATGTTCAGTATCTGCACCGTGTCGCCCGGGCGCGTGGTTGCGGGCACGTGGCCGGAGTAGCCGAACAGCGCCTTGCGGTGGCCCAGCGCGCCCACGACGACATCCCCGCGGCGCACGCGCGCCATGCGTCCGCTGGCCAGTTCCAACTGGTTGTAGGACGACTTCTCGTTCAGCACCTCGACCGCCACCATCACGCCCTCCTCGCTGGGAATGCGGTCGCCGACGCGGATCTCGCGGTCGGCACCCAGGTCCGAGGCCACGGACGCCAGCTTGTCGATGACGATGCTACGCATTGCCCTCGTTCCGTGAGCCCGACAGGCCGGCCTCGCGGCGCAGCCGGCCCACCAGGGCACGCTGTTCGCTGCGGTTTCGGGTTGCGATGAAGATGGTGTCGTCGCCCGACAGTGTCGCCAGGACCTCCTTCCAGCCCATCCGGTCGAGGAAGAGCGCGATGCGCTGGGCGGCCCCGGTCGCGGTGCGCACAACGGTCAGATTCGGACCGGCCGCGTGCACGGCGCGCGCGTAGCTGGAGAGCGTGCGGCGGTCCTCCTCCGAGAGGTTGAGAGGCCGGAGGCTGTAGCCGCCCGCGCCCTTCATCGCTCCCAACCGGGCCAGGTCCCGGCTGATGCAGGATTGGGTCACGACGATCCCGCGTTCTCCCAGCAGGCGCACGAGCTCCTTCTGGCTGGCGACCTCGCGGTTCTCCAGGATTCTCGCGATCACCACCCGGCGCTGCGCAGGGGCTGTTCGTCGGTCTGACATTCTGGCAGAGGGTCGCAGGGGAATCTGTCGTCGGTCTGACATTTTGGCAGACGTCACATGACAGAATGGCATACTAACAGTGTTATGCACATGATATGCAGTTCTGCGGAATCGTCAACCCCCTGCCGGCGTTGGCTGCGGGCGAGGAGTGCCCCGGACAAATCTCGTACACCCCCAGCGGTACCGGGAATGGAGGAATGCCGCCGATTCCGGCAGATTACCGGTCCGTTCAACCGCTTTTCCGCATGTGGAGGCTTCGTGACCGATCCTGCCAGACGCGATCTTCTTTGCCGCCCGGTCGAGCACGTCGACATCCGCGCGTTCGACGCCCGCCCGGTCATCGACCAGTTCCGGCCGACGGCCATCCAGGCCCGCAACCTGGCTCGCGCGGCGGACATCTGTTCGGAGATGCTCGCCGACCGGGAGTGCACCATCATCCTCACGCTTGCCGGATCGCTCGTGTCCGCCGGCCTCAAGAAGGCGCTGGTGACGCTGATCGACTCCGGGATGGTGGACGTGGTGGTGTCGACGGGCGCCAACATGGTGGATCAGGACTTCTTCGAGGCCCTGGGGTTCCGCCACTACATGGCGCCCGGCTCGCCCGAGCATCCCGTGGTGCCGGATGAACGCCTGCGCGAGCTGGGCATCGACCGCATCTACGACACCTATATCGACGAGCAGGAGTTGCGCGTCTGCGACCGGACGATGAGGGGCATCTTCGACCGCCTTTCCGCACGTCCGCATTCATCGCGGGAGATCCTGACCGAAATGGGCCGCTTCCTCGATGTGCGCTTCCCCGAGTCGGAATCCGTGGTGCTTTCCGCGTACCGCAAGGGCGTTCCGGTGTTCGTGCCCGCCCTCAGCGACTCCTCCGCCGGGTTCGGCATCGTGCTGCACCAGGCCGCGGCCGCGCGCGCAGGACGCGAGTCGGTGTCGCTGGACTCGGGGAGGGACTTCCTCGAACTGGCCCGAATCAAGCTCGCTTCCCGGGCTTCGGGGCTGCTCATGCTCGGAGGAGGGGTTCCGAAGAACTTCGCCCAGGACATCGTGGTGGCCGCGGAGATGCTGCACGAGGACGATGCAGCCTCGGCGCGGGCGCCGGCTTCACAGAGTGGGACAGGGGCGTCGGCTTCACAGAGTGGGACAGGGGCGTCGGCTTCGGAGGATGGGACAGGGGCGTCGGCGCCCGCGGAGGTGTCGATGCACCGATACGCCGTGCAGCTCACGGTTGCCGACAGTCGCGACGGGGCCCTGTCCGGCTCCACCCTGCGCGAGGCCACGAGCTGGGGAAAGGTGGAGAGCGCACGCGAACAGATGGTGTTCTGTGAAGCCACGCTGGGCTTTCCCCTGCTCGCGAGCGACGCCTGGCATCGCCGGGCCTGGGAAGGCCGGACCGAACGCAGGTTGGCGGATTGGCTCGCCGTGCAGGCGGGCCCCGGGCGCCAGGATGTTCCTGCGCGACTTCCGGACTAACCCTTTGCGATCTCCTCCGCGGCCATCAGCGACAACGCGCAGAAGGTGAGGGTCCCGTTGGCCCAGCCGCTCCAGACGATCGTGGGAGCGCCCACCACGA
>VYDD01000372.1 GCA_009843625.1 Gammaproteobacteria bacterium
CACGCACGTCGGCGACGATCGCGGCCACCGCCTCGCGCACGCCCGCCTCTTCGGGAGGGCGCCGCTCCAGCAGCAGGCGGCGTTCATCCGCGCTCATCGCCTCCAGGGGCGCATCGAAGGCCAGCTTCAAGGCATCAGCCTCTCGATCGCGGTGACCAGGATGCCCTCCGCCCCGAGCTTCTTCAGTCGCGGAATCGTGCTGGAAAGGCAATCCGCGTCGACCACCGCGTGCGCCGCGACCCAGGGGCCCCCTCCCATCACCTCGACGATGGTTGGTCCGGAAATGCCGGGAATCACCTGCCTGACCTCATCCAGCCGGTCACGGGGCACGTTCGCCATCAGGTATCGCTTCTCGCGCGCGAGGCGGACCGATTCGAGCGCCAGACAGAGTTCGGAGATCCTGTCGCCGAAGTCGGCCTGGTCCAGCACCGCTTCGCCCGCGATCAGGCGGGCGGTGGACTCCAGGATGGTTTCCACCTCCCGCATCCCGTTCACGCGCAGCGTGGAGCCCGTCGCCGTGAGGTCCGCGATGATCTCGGCCACCCCCAGATGGGGCGCGATTTCGGCGGCCCCCGACACGGTCGCGATCTCGACCGCGATGCCGAATCTCTCGAAATACGATCGCGTCAGCCGCGGAAAGGCGGTGGCTACGCGCGTCCCCGCGGGGATGTCGGCGATGCCGCGGATGTCGCTCTCATCCTGCACCGCCACCACCAGCCGGCATCGGCCGAACTCCAGGTCCAGCAGTTCCCGCACCTCGCAGCCGCTCTCGGCGACCAGGTCCGCGCCCGTGACGCCCACCTCCGCCGCTCCGTCCGCCACCAGCTCCGGGATGTCGGCCGCCCGCAGGAAGATGGCCTGATGATCGTTGCCGAGAGGCGCCGTGAGCGACCGGTCGCTGCGCATGCGGGCGCGCAGTCCGGCCTTGCGCAGGAGCGCCAGGGCGCTCTTCGACAGGCGGCCCTTGTTGGGCAGCGCTATTCTCAGGGGCGGCACGCGATTCTCCCCGTCCGGTCCGGGAATGGCTGCTAGCGGGGAAGGGTGGCGAGGGCGTCGGCCCGGGAGGTCGCGACCGGGATGATCCTGTCGAAGCCGCTGATCTGGAAGACCTCGGAGATCATGGGGGACAGCGAGCATACCACGAAGGGGACGTGCTTCTGGTCGAGATGCCGGGTGACCCGGAGCAGGACGCGCAGCCCGGCGCTGCTCACGTAGCTGAGCTGCTCGCAGTCCAGGATCACGCCCCTGCCTCCCTTGTCGAGGAGGCCGTCCATCCCGGACTGGAAGTCGCGCGCGTTGCCGGAGTCGATTCGGCCGCTCACGGTCACGACGAGTGCCCGGTCCTGATGTTCGCTCCGGATCTTCATTCTGGCTTCTCTCCCTGGATGGTTACGCGGTATCCCGACCGGGTTGCGGGCCAGTAGTCCCAGATCGCGTGATGCTGCGTGCACCGATTGTCCCACATGGCCACCGAATTGCGCCGCCAGCGGAAGCGGCATTGAAAGTGAGGACGGCTGACATGGTCGAACAGGAAGCCGAGAATGGCCCGGCTCTCACCGGCGGGAAGGCCGATGATGTGCTGCGTGAACAGCTTGTTGACGAAGAGCGCCTTGCGGCCGGTCACGGGATGGGTGCGGATGACGGGGTGCTCCGCCCGCGGGTAGGTGCGCCCTCCGTTGTCGCGGTCGAGTAGCCGATTCACGCGCTGGTAGTAGGGCGCGCCGTCGTGCACCGCCTGCAGGCCGTCGAGCAGAGCCCGCATCCGCTCGGAGAGGGCCGCGTACGCGGCGTACATGCAGGCGAACAGGGTGTCTCCGCCGGTCTCGGGGACCGTGTGCATGCGCACGATCGAGCCCATGGGCGGGAGCGGGTCGCACGACACGTCGGAGTGCCACTCCTCGCCGGTCGCGCGCACCGAGTTCTCGTCCGCGTGAATCGGCATGACCTCGGGATGGCCGTCCACCCCGGGGTCGTTGGGATGCGCGACCAGCTTGCCGAAGCGCTGTCCCAGCAGCTTCTGGCTCTCGATGGAGATGTCCTGGTCGCGGAAGAAGAGCGCCCCGTAGGCCATGAGGCCGTCGTACAGAACGGCGAACTCGGAGTCCGAGAGATTGCCGAGGTCGATCCCGTCGACGTTGGCGCCGATAACGGGGGTCACCGGCGTGATGGTGATGGCGTTTCGACTCATGGCGGAATCCGGTGTCGACGACGGTCTGATCCGGCGCACAGCGTGGTTCGTCCCGCCCAGCGGGCGGTGTTACGGTCTCCGAAGTATGCCGGAATCAGGATCAGGTTCCGGCTCCGGCCCGCGCGGGCGGGACCGGACACGCCGGAGTGCGGAAACACGTTGGCACGAAAGGTGTTCGCGAGCAACCGACGGACCCTGGGAGCGGGCATGCGCGAAGGGATCGGTCACGCATCGCCCGGCCTGGCCATCCGGTAGCCTACCCCGCGCTCGTTGAAGATGTAGGTGGGCTTGGCCGCGTCGTCGGCGAGCTTGCGCCGGAGCTTCTTGATGCAGGTGCGCGCCGCCTCGGACTTCTGCCCGCCTCGCAGACCCCAGATCCGGCGCAGCAGAACGTCCTGGGTCACAACCCGTCCCGCGTTGAGCGACAACACGCGCAGGAGTTCGTACTCGGTGGCGGTGAGCGCGATCGGGCGACCTGCCATCGTCACCTTGCGCCCGTCGTAGTGAATTTGGAGGTCGCCCAACACGAAGGTCTCGCTCCCGGGTCGCCGGCTCAGCGCAGCCCTGACCCTCGCCACGAGTTCAGTCGGTGAGAATGGCTTGACGATGTAGTCGGCGCCGCCGGCCTCGAGCGCCCTCGCGATGGTCTCGTCCCGGCGGTAGGCGGAGATGAAGATGACGGGAAGATCGGCCAACTCGCGGACCCGCTCCATCAGTTCGATCCCGTCCGTCCCGGGCAGCATCAGGTCGAGCAGTACGAGGGCGGGATTCGCGGTCTGGATCAGAGATGCCAGCTCTCGGGGGTCGCCGGTCACGAGTGGCGCGTAACCGGCCCGCAGGAGGGAGTCGCGGACGAACCGGAGCGTGTTCGGGTCGTCGTCGACCACGAGGATGCGCACCGGATCGCGCTTCGCCGCGCCAGGCGGTGCGGGGCCGGCTGCGGGGGCCGCTGCCGCCCCCGGGGCTGTCGGGAGGGTGAAGGTGACGCGCGTGCCCTGACCCGGCCCGCCGCTCTCGGCCCGGATGCGCCCGCCATGGGCCTCCACCAGTCCCTTGCAGATGGCCAGCCCCAGGCCGGAGCGCACCGTTCCGGCCGCGCCGTCACCCCCGGCATGCTTGCGGAACAGGTGCGGCAGTCGCTCGAGCGGTATGCCGCGGCCCTGGTCGGCGACCGAGACCGCGACGTGCACGCCGTCGAGAACCGCCTCGACCAGGATCGGCGACGACTCCGGAGCGTACCGGGCGGCGTTGGCGAACAGATTGGTGAGCACTTGTACGATGCGCCGGCTATCCGCCATTACCAGCGGCAGATCGGACGGCAGATCCACGACCAGCGTGTGCCGGCTACCGCCGCTGATGAACGTGTCTCGCGCCCGGTCCACCAAGTCGGCCACCGCGGAGGGCCGGGGTGCGACCGACAGCGTGCCCGAGTCGATACGGCCCGCGTCGAGCAAGTCGCTGATGAGGTCGAGCATGTGTTCGGTCTGCTGGTCGATGATGCGGAAGAACTCGCGCTGCTCGGCCGGGTCCAGCTCCCGCGTCCTGGTCAGCAAGGTTGCGGTCGAGCCCTTGATCGAGGTCAGCGGTGCCCGCAGCTCGTGGCTCACCATGCTCAGGAACTCGGTCCGCTGGCGTTCGAGCTCCTCCAGCGGTTCCAGATCCTGGAAAGTGACCACCAGGGAGATGACTTTGCCGTCCCGGTCGCGGATGGGTGTGGCGTTGACCAGGGTCCGCATGCTCCGCCCGTCCGGCACCGAGAGCACGAACTCTTCAGCGCGAACCGTCTCTGCGTCGCCCAGGGCCCGCGTGAGCGGAAGCTCGGCGAACGAGAACTCCTCGCCGTCGGCCCGCCGAACCGTCATGGCCAGCAGCAACTCCTGAGCCGAGCGGCTCGACGGATCCAGCCCCGCGACCATCCGCTGTCCCTCGCGATTGAACCGCACGAGTTCGCCGCTCTCCGCCTCGAACACCGCGACGCCCACGGGCGAGGTGTCGACCAGGGCCTCCAGATCGGCGCGGGCCTGCCGTTCGTCGCGATATGCCTGAGCGTTGGCGATGGCCGTCGCCGCCTGCGACGCGAACAGCACCAGAGTTTCTTCGTCCTCGTCGGTGAATCCCTGCCCGCCTTCCTTGTTGGTGAGATAGAAGTGGCCGATGCTCGCGCCCCGGTGACGAACGGGCACCCCCAGGAAACTCCGCCGAAGAATCGGCGCGGTGGGGAAGTCGAGTGCATCCAGGTGCGACGCCAGGTCATCGACCCGCAACGGCCGCGCACCCTGGAGCAGGTACGCCCAGAGGCGCTCTCCGTCGGGCAGGCCACGGAGCTGCCGGCGCTCCTCGCGCGTCAGGCCGGACGAAATGAAGTCCCGCACCTGTTCGACGCGATCCGCGGTCGTGATGACCGCGTTGGCGGCGCCGGTCAGCACGCGGGCACTGTC
The DNA here is from genome assembly GCA_009843625.1 of Gammaproteobacteria bacterium. GTDB lineage: Bacteria > Gemmatimonadota > Gemmatimonadetes > Longimicrobiales > Gaopeijiaceae > BD2-11. The sequence goes on from VYDD01000372.1 coordinate 4,627, forward strand.
CACCACCTCCCGCAGAACCGACTCGAGGTCGAGGTTCTCGCTGATGCGCAGGCTCGCCGAACTCAACCGGGCCATGCGCTCCCGCAGCCTCGCGATTTCCTTTCCCCGCTCGTCGGTCTCGTTCAATCGTCCTCCTCCAGATGCCTGCGCCAAGGCAACCCGATCGATGCGGTAGCCATCGCCACGCTAACGCCATCTATCCACCCGTAATCGCCACGTCACAGCCACGCAACGAACGCTATCTTAAGAGATGGCTGTGAAATCTCGCGCTCTCGGATTCTCGCTCGCCGCCCTTGCCGCTGTGGCTCTGGCCACGGCGGGCGCCGCCGCCCAGACAACCGGTACCATCCGCGGCACGGTCACCGATGCGAACGGCAACGCCTTGCCCGGCGTCGTGGTGACGGCGTCCGGCTCCGGCGTAGAAGCGGAAGGCGTGTCAACTACCGACGGTGCCTTCGCATTCACCGATCTCGCGGCCGGCGACCATATCCTCACCGCCACCCTGTTCGGCTATGCGCCCCGCGAGCTTCAGGTGACCGTCCGCGCCGGCGCCGTCGAAACCGTCCCTATCGTTCTGGAGCCCGCCTTCCGGCTCGATCCGCTGAGCGTGGTGGCGGAGGACCCTGCGGTCTTCGCCCGCAATCTCGTCGCGGAGCCGATGATGAGGCAGCAGTCCAACATCACCGCCGTGACGTCGGTGATCGACAACCTGCCCGGCGTGTCCGTCCAGGAGGGGGACGCGTACGCCTTTGACGACTGGTCGAGCAACGTGGTCATGCGCGGGTTTCAGTCGACCATCAACGACGTGCAGATCGGCACCACCATCGACGGATTCCCCAATGGCACGTCGGACTACTGGAGCGGCGCGAAGGCGAACCGGTTCGTCGACCCCATGAATCTCGGCGGCGTCGAGGTGTCGCAGGGGACCTCCGACATCGCCTCGCGTTCGGTCGAGGCGCTGGGCGGCACGTTCAATTACCTGACGGCGGCTCCGGCAGCGGAGCGGAGCTACACGGCCTCCGTCACGATCGGCGAGAACGGGGGCCAGCGGTTCGCCGCAAGGGTCGAGACCGGATCGTCATTCGGCAGGGTGCGGGCCTGGGCCGCTGCGATGCGGCAGGAGGCGACCGACTGGATGGAGGGCTCCGCAAGGAACGAGCGGGAGCATCTTGCTGCCAAGGTCGTGTATGCCCACGGACCCCTGGAACTCACGAGCTATTTCTCGCACGACGACATCGACGAGAACAACTACCAACGCCTCTACACGGAGGCCGACTTCAGGGCCGACCCGCGCTGGGACCGGCTGATCGGTCAATGGCCCGGCGTGCCCTACCTGAACCAGTTCTACCGGCGCGGCTGGGAAACACGGCGCAGGAACTCACTCGCCTACGTGAACGCCGACTGGTCCGTCGGCGAGTTGATCTCCCTGAGCGCTGGTGCCTACCACCACCGCAACCGGGGCCGCGGCGACTGGCTGCCCCCGTACATCGTCGACGTGGTGGACGACGGCGAGGGACCGGAGTCGGAGCTGGCGGGCCTCGCCCCGGTGCGAGGCGGCAGCCAACTCGGGCTGGTCCGCTTCGTAGACGGCGACGGCGTCGCGGTTGGACCGCTCCCGGGATGCACGTCATCCTACATCTTCAACTACTACGGGTCGGGCGGGCCGGAAGTCGACCCGGCCTGCCACCCGGGGGCAACCGCGGTTCAGTCGTTCCGGCACAGCCATTACGGGAAGGACCGGACCGGCGCGAGCATCGATGGAGAGTGGTCCGCGCCATTTGGCGCGGGCGGGGGAAGCGCGCTGCGTGCGGGCATCTGGTACGAGGATTCGAGGCGCCACCTGGGCCGCGACTGGCACCGGATGCTGGACCCCACGCTCAGCTTCAAGGGGGACGAGCAGCCCTACTGGCACCAGTACGAGTGGGATTTTCCGCAGGACGTCTTCAAGTGGTACGTGGAGGAGACGATGTACTTCGGGCCGTTCGAACTGACCGGAGGCGTCAAGCAGTTCCTCGTCTCCGTGTCCCGCGAAGACCAGTTCGGCATCGATCGGGACCTTGACGTCGATTCCCACTCGGATCCGCTCTTCTCCGGCGGCGTCACGTACGCGACGCCTGTTGACGGTCTCGACCTGTTCGTGGGCTACGCCGGGAACTTCAGGGCGATCGGCAGCACGTTGCTCGAGGTCCCGGGCCGCAGCCTGGATCTGCTGGAGCCCGAGACCGCGTCGAACATCGATGTCGGTGTGCAGTACGCCGGCGACCGGCTCGCTCTGAGCACGACCCTTTATGCCATCGATTTCGACAACCGCATCTTCTACCTCGGCCCCCTGACGCCCGCGGGCCCCAACTACCTCATCCCGGGCGGCGGCGGCTACTTCAACGCGGGCGGGATCGAAACCAGAGGCGTCGAACTGGCCGCCACGGTCGCGATGTCGGATCGGACATCGGTCTACACCGCCCTCACCCTCAACGACTCGAAGTACGTCGGAACCGGCGATCCGCTCATCGATGCCGGCCAGGGCATTGTGCCCGGCACGGACGTCACGGGCGTGCCGCCTCGCCTGTGGGTCGTGTCCGTCGATCGCACCGGACCCCTGGGTGGCGGGCTGTCGGCGAAATACACGGCGCCCCGCCGCGTCAGTCTGACGGCGGACTGGCAGACCAACGCCTACTGGGTGGTGGACGGCTACGTCAGCTTCAGGGGCGAAGCGTTGAGCGACCTGTTCCGATCGACGGAGTTCTCGATCGTGGCGAGCAACATCCTCGACAGCCCGTATCTGTCCGCGATCACCGAGAACGCAGCCTGGCTGGGCGCTCCCCGGACGTTATCGATGACCGTGACCGTCTCGTTTTGACCGACCGCCGCCGTTCGACCGGTCGCGCGGCCGTCCTGTGGCTCGGGACGGCGCTCTCGGCTGCGGCCCCGGGGTTGCGGGCACAGGAGCCCCCCGACACGCTCCCCGGCCCCGACGCCGTGCCCGAGGTGATGGAGCTGGCCGAGATCGTCGTCGTCGGTACCCGGCGGGGTGGCAGGACCGCTATCGAGTCCTACTCGCCGGTGCACGTCGTCAGCGGGGCCAACGTGCGGGCGCAGGGAGGGGCCGATCTGCTGGACCTGCTGCGCACGGTCGTCCCGGCCTTCAGCGTCAACGCGCAGCCGATCGCGGACGGCGCGACCATCGTGCGCCCTCCCAGCGTCCGCAATCTGGCGGCCGACCACACGCTGGTGCTCGTGAACGGCAAGCGCCGCCACCGCGGCGCGGTCATCGCCTGGCTGGTACCCAAGGCTTCCGAGGGTGCACAGGGGCCTGACCTGTCGGTGATTCCCTCGATCGCGCTGCAGCGGGTGGAGGTTCTGCGGGACGGGGCTGCGGCCCAGTACGGCTCGGACGCCATCGCCGGCGTCATGAACTTCGTTCTGAAGGACGACCGCGACGGGTATCACGCCGAGGCCGGGTACAGACTGACCACGGTGGGCGACGGCAAACAGGCCCATGTCGCAGTCAACGCCGGACTGCCGCTCCTGGACGACGGATTCCTCAACCTGAGCGCCGAGTTCAGCGAAGCAGGCGAGACCGTCCGCAGCGTCCAGCGGGACGACGCGGCTGCGCTGGAGGCCGCGGGCAACGTCCACGTCCCCAACCCGGCGCAGGTCTGGGGCAGCCCCAACGTCAACGGCGACCTCAAGACCTTCGCCAACCTCGGTATTCCGCTCGAGGACGGCGTCCTTCTGTACGCATTGGGGAGCTACGCCAGGAAGGAGACCGACGGCGGCTTCTACTACCGCAATCCCGACAACCGCGAGGGCGTGTACACCCGAGGCGCTCATCGACTGGTCGGCGACCTGACGGGTGACGGTAGCGGCGAGTGTCCCACGATGCTCGACCCCCGGGGCGACTACTATCGCCACGGAACCTTCCTGGCCAGCGCGTTCAGCCAGGACCATCCGAACTGCTTCGTCATGAATCAGCTCTTCCCCGGCGGCTTCACGCCGCGCTTCGGCGGCCACACCCGGGACCATTCCGCAGTAGCGGGAGTGCGCGGCGAGTCCGATTCCGGACTCACGTGGGATTTGAGCGGCTCGACCGGGGCGAGCGATGTCGACTTCTTCATCCGCAACACCGTCAACGCGGCGCTGGGGCCGGCCAACCCCGCCGACTTCGAATTCAATGCGGGCGCCTACCGCCAGGACGAGGCGAGCCTCAACGCGGATTTCTCTCATCCGGCGTCGGTGCCGATGCTCGCGTCCGACCTGAACGTGGCGTTCGGGGCCGAGTGGCGGCGCGAGGTGTTCCGGATCCGCAGCGGGGAGCCCGACTCGTGGGCACGTACCTTCGAGCGGAACGGCAGGACGGTGGACCTGCAGAGCCAGGGCTTCACGGCGGGTACGAACGGGTTTCCCGGATTCAGCGAGGACACCGGGGGGCGGTGGGCGCGAAGCAGTTCCGCGGCCTATCTGGAGACGGAGACGGAAGTCCGGGAGCGCTGGACCGTGGGGGCGGCCGTGCGCTTCGAGCACTACGACGACTTCGGCACCACCACGAACGGAAAACTCTCCAGCCGCGCGGAGCTAACCGCGAGTCTGGCACTCCGCGGGACCTTCAGCACCGGCTTCCGCGCCCCTACCCCGGGACAGTCGAACGCGATCAACGCGACGTCGAAGAACGCCGGTTCCGGCGAGGAGCGGCAGCTGTCGATCGTCGCGACGATCGCGCCTTCCAGCCCGGTCGGAATGGCGCTCGGGGGCAGTCCCCTCAAGCCCGAGCGGTCGCGCAACACGTCGCTCGGTCTCGTGTGGAACCCGGCGCCGGCAGCGGCTACTCTCGACTGTTTCAACATACGCGTCGAGGACCGTCTGGCTCTCTCGAGGGACATCGAACTCAACCGGCCCGACCTCGGCTCGGACCGGGTCCGCGACGACCTGATCGAGATGCTCCGGTCCGAGGGCCTGACCTCGGCCCGCAGCTGGAACTACATCAACTACTTCAACAACGACTTCACCACTTCGACGCGGGGCTGCGAGGTCGTGGGCAGCTACGTATTCGAGGCCGGCCGCGGGGTCACCGTCCTCGACGCCGCCTTCAGCCGGACTGTTACCACGGTGGAGGAGTTCACGCCCGGCGGACCCCTGGCCGATGAGAAGGAGATCAAGGACTACGAATTGGGTTTGCCCCGCAACCGCGCCATCGCCTCCGTCCGCCACAGCGCGGGCCCGCTGGGCGCGGTAGTCCGCTTCAACTACTTCGGCGGCTGGTACGATTCCGAGGAGGACGAGGACTTCGGCGGCTACGGAATGGCCGACCTGTCGCTGAGCTACCGGCTTCGCGGCGGCATCCAGGTAACCCTTGGCGCCGACAATGTCCTCGACGCTTACCCGGAACTGAATCCGAACCGGTTTACGGGGCTCGGCAACGAATACAGTCAGTATGCGCCGGCCGGGTTCAACGGCCGCTACATGTGGCTGCGGATCACGCTGGAGGGCCCCGGCGGCGGTTGAGTCCCCCTCAGAGATCGTACCTGAGGATGAGGATCACCGTGAGCGCGCTGGTGTCACGCGTCTCGACCGTGTACAGGATGCGTGAGCCACGACCGACCGACGAATCGTGGCTGCGGAGCTGGTCCCACTCGCGCGGCTCGCTCAGGAATGCCCCGAGGCCGGTCGCGTAGCGGATCCTGTTGCCGATCGTGAGCCCGTCGGCGACGCGGTAGTCCACGCCCCCCAGGATCTGGACGCTGAACATGGTGTCGTCGAGCCCGGCCGCGCCGAGGGTCGTGGTGCCGGCCAGTTTCGCCCTTAGCGCGGCGTCCTCGAAGGTGGCGATCCGGGCGGGGTCGGGGTTGCGCTTCCACAGGCTGAGATAGTCGATGGCCACGCGCTGCACGCCTGCGCCCACGCCGACGTAGGTGTTGAGCGGCTGCCGGGCCGCGCCGAGATCGACCGCCAGGTTGGTGAAGAGGCCGTGCATGGTGAAGTCTCCGCCGCCACCGACCGCCCTCTCCAGCTCCTGGTCGGCCTTCTGGGCCGTCACGACGTCGCCGATCTGCGTCGGCGCGAAGTCGTTGTGGGATGTGGCGCGATACCTGTATTCGACCTCGGCGCGGAAGCGGCCGAACCGGTAACCGGCTGCAAGCCCCGCCGCGATCCCCTGCCCGGAACCTGAGTCGTTGGTCCACTCCGTCGGCGGAGGCGGCGTGTCGCATTCCGTACCGGTCTCCAGCCGGTTCGGGTTGATGAGCAGATCGCAGCGCGTGCCCCAGTCGTTGTCCGTGGCCACGAGCCGCAGGTTCGGCACCAGCGTGAACCCCAGCTCGGACCCCAGGTACGGTTGCGCGGTCGCGTCGCCGGCAGCCAGCGCGAGCGCCGCCACCCAGATCCATCGCATCATGGCTCTCCCTCGAGTCGATGTCCGTTCCTGCATGCGCCGGTACACGGTGGCCCTGGCCGGAGTGCCGGCGTTTTCGGCAGCAACAAGATACCGAGGGGACTGCCTTCAGCGAGAACCCGCGGGCATGAAGTAGCCAACGCCGCGCTCATTGCGGATGTAGGCCGGGTTGGCCGCGTCGTCGCCCAGCTTGCGCCGCAGCCGCTTCACGACGGCCCGCACCAGTTTGGGGTCGGGCTGGCGCCGATCGCCTCGTGGCCACGCCTGGCGCAGCAGCGACTCGTGTGTCAGCACGCGTCCCGCGTTGACCGA
>VYDD01000155.1 GCA_009843625.1 Gammaproteobacteria bacterium
CCACCACTCCGGGGCGCACGCCCACGCTCGCCCAGAGGGCCGTGCGCGCGCACGCAAGCGAATAGATGGCCGGCTGGGCCCACTCCGGGTCGTCCAGCCGGCCGGCCGCGCCTGCCCGCCCGAACATGACGTCGATCAGGGAGGCTCCGCCGCGCTCGGTCGCGAAGACGGCGTCGCATCGATCCAGCAGCGCGCGCACGACGGGCTCGGCTTCGTACAGAGCCTGCCCCATGCCGATCTGCTCGCTCCCCTCGCCGGCGTACACGAATGCGGTCCTGGGGGGCGCGGGGGGCTTGGGCATTCCCCTGGGCTCGGGCCCCAGGTCGGCGTGCAGCACGCCGTTCAGCCCCTCCCGCAGCGACGCGGCGTCGCGGAAGACCAGACCGGCGCGGCGCGCGAAGTGGCTGCGTCCCACGCCGGCCGTCCACGCCATGTCGGCGAGCAGCGACCGCGCCGTGCCGTCTTCTTCGGAGAGAACTTCCTCCTGCTCGGCAAGCCATGTCAGATACCGGTGTGCAACATCCCGCAGCGCCGCCGGAGACATCCCCGAAAGGGGCAGGAGGCGCGTCTCGCGGGGAGCGAGGTCTCCGCGGGGGGCCGGTAGTTCGACCGCCCTTCCGGGCGACTCGGCCGGCACGGTGCGCGCGGGACCCGCGGCCCACGGCGCGTCCGTAAGCGCCGAAGCATCGCCGTCTGCGGCGCCCGCTTCGACAACAACGTGCGCGTTCGTCCCCGAAAGGCCGAAGGAGCTGACACCCGCGCGCGCCGGCCGATCCGGACGGGAAGGCCAGTCCGTGGGCTCCGAAATGACCCGTACCGGAAGCTGCTCCCATTCCAGGTGCGGGGTCGGATTGTCGAAGTGAAGCTGCTTCGGGATGCTGCCCCGGTTCATGGCCAGCACGGCCTTGATCAGGCTGGCGACGCCCGCCGCGCATTCCAGGTGACCGATGTTGGTCTTCACCGAACCGATCAGCAGCGGCCGCTCCGGGCTCCGCTCCCGCCCGTAGACGGCGGCGGCCGCCTGCACCTCGATCGGGTCGCCCAGGTCGGATCCGGCGCCATGCGCCTCCAGATAGTCCACTTCTCCGGGCTCGATGCCAGCGCGCGCAAGGGCTTCCTCGATGACCCGCTCCTGAGCCGGCCCGTTCGGGACCGTCAGGCCCGCGCTGAAGCCGTTCTGATTGACGGCGGATCCGCGGATCACACCCCAGATCCGGTCGCCGTCCGCCCGCGCCTCGCTCAGGCGCTTCAGCACGACGACCCCGCAGCCCTCGCCGCGCACGAAGCCGTCGGCCTCGGCGTCGAAGGTGCTGCAGCGGCCCTTCTTGGACAGCATGCCGACTTCCTTCATGAACGTCGTGATGTCCGGGGAGAGGATGGCGTTGACCCCGCTGACCAGGGCCATCTCCACCTCCCCCTGCCGCAGGGCGGAAGCCGCCTGGTGCACGGCCGCCAGGGAGGACGCGCAGGCCATGTCCAGAGGCACCGCCGGGCCGGTCAGACCTAACGCGAAGGAGATGCGCCCGGCGGTCACGCTCATGGTGGTGCCGAGGTATCCATGGGCCTCTCCGCTGATGGCGGCCACATCCCGATAATCGCCGTTTCCGACCCCGGCATAGACACCGGTGTTGCTTCCCGTGAGCCGCGCCGGATCCATCCCCGCGTCCTCGAGCGCGTGCCACGGCGTCTCGAGCATCAGGCGCTGCCGCGGATCCATCATGCGCGCCTCGATCGGCGCAATCCGGAAGAACCTGGCGTCGAACTTGTCGATGTCCTCGAGGAAGGCGCCCCGGCGGGCGGGGCCGTCGGCGCCGTGCGGATCCCCGGCGACCCCGTTCCAGGGGCCGGGGTCGCGGCGTCCGTCCGTGACCAGGTCGGCGCCGGCCTCGAGCAGGCGCCAGAACGATGCCAGGTCGGGCGCTCCCGGGAACCGGCAGGCCATCCCCACGATCGCGATGGCGTCATCATCCTCCTGCACGCGGGGCTCGCGTGCAGGCTCCGGCGCGGCTTCGGAGACGGGAACTCCTCCGTCTTCGACCAGTTCCCCCGCCAGGTGCTCGGCGAGCGAGCCGATGTCCGGGTAATCGAAGACCAGCGTGTTCGGCGCCGTGTAGCTTCCCGCCAGAGCTCGGTTGAGCCGATTGCGCAACTCGACGGCCATCAGCGAATCCATCCCCAGATCGAAGAACCCGACCGTCGCCGCGGGGGCCGACGGCAGGCGCAGCACGGCCTGCACCTCGCCCTGGAGGAAGGACACCAGCACGTTCTCCCGTTCGGCAGCGGGGGCTTCGCTCACCTGGGTAAGGACGTCCTTCGGGGCGGCCGCGGAGTCCGCCTCGGCATCCGACGCCGCGGACAGGAGCTCCTCCAGCAGGGGAGGACGCTCTTCCACGGCCTCTTCAAACACCGACCAGTCCATCGCCATCACCACGGATGTCGTCACATCCTGACGCACCAGGCGATCGAATGCCCGGAGTCCCTGCTGAGGCGTGAACCAGCGCCCGCCGAGCGCCGACCGGCGCTGGTCGATCCGTTCGCGCTGCTCCGCCGCCTTGCCGATCTCCGACCACGCCCCCCAGGCGATCGCCTGTCCCGCGAGCCCCAGTGCGCGCCGGTGTCCGGCCAACTGGTCCAGGAATGCATTGGCAGCGGCATGGTTCGCCTGGCCGGGGTTGCCCATGACCCCGACCCGGCTCGAGAAGAGGACGAACATGTCCAGGTCGCGATTCACCGTCGCGCGGTGCAGATGCCACGCCCCCAGGATCTTGGGCCCGAGCACCTGTTCGAACCTCTCCCAGGTCTGGTTTGTGAGCGCACCGTCGGAGAGCACGCCCACGCTGTGGATCACGCCCGCGAGCGGGGGCAGACGCCGGTCCATGTCGGCCAGCATGCGGTCCAGTGCGGCCGCGTCGGCCACATCCGCCAGCGCGACCTCGACCGTCACCCCGCGTTCCCTGAGCGCGCGGATGGTCTCCTCGGCGGCTGCGTCCGGCGCGCGGCGCCCGTTGAGCACGATCGCCCCCGCGCCCCGGTCCGCGAGCCATTCGGCCACGGCGCACCCGATCCCGCCCAGGCCGCCCGTCACCAGATAGGTGCCGTCCTGGCGCAGCCGGCCACCGGAGAGCGGGGGCGCGGGCACGACGATCTTCCCGAGATGCCGGGCCGAGCGCATGAAGCTCAGCGCGGCGCCCGCCTCGGCCAGCGGCCATCGGCTGTGGACGATCGGTTCGAGATCTCCGGCGGCAATGCGCGCCATCACATCGCGCAACACCCTCCCGACCCACTCCGGATCGGTCTTCTTCAGGACATCCAGCTCCAGGATGTCGTAGGAGACGTCCGGGCGGGCCGCCGCCATCTCGTCCTCGGTGAGGATGTCCCGCCGGGCCATCTCCACGAAGCGGCCCCCATGCCTCAGACAGGACAGGCTGGCGTCGATGAAGCCCTCCCCGGTCAGGCTGTTCAGCACGACGTCCACCCCGGCGCCGTCCGTCGCCTCGAGGATCTCTTCGCCGAACGCCGTGGTGCGGCTGTCGAACACGTGCTCGGCGCCGAGCGAGCGCAGGTACGCCTGCTTGCGGGCGCTCGCGGTGGCGAAAACCTCCGCGCCCGCAGCCTGCACCCACTGGATGGCGGCCAGACCCACGCCGCCCGCGCCCGCGTGAATCAGAACCCGCTCGCCGGGCTCCAGTCCGGAGTACTCGAAGGACAGGGCAGCCGAGACGAAGGCGCTGGGGATGGTCGCGAGTCCGGTCTGAGAGATATCCGTCGGCGCCGAAGCCACCAGTTCCTCGTGGGTGATCATCATCGGCCCGAATGCGCCGAATCCCATCCCGACCACGTGGTCGCCCACCGACACACGGGACACCTCGGCCCCGAGCTCGACGATGCGGCCGCACATCTCCCTGCCCAGCAGCCCCTCCTCGATGAACCCCAGGGAACGGAACACGTCCCAGAAGTTGAGCCCGGCCGCGCCCACGGCGACGCGGACTTCCCTGGGCTCCAGGGGACGGGCCGGCAGCGGCTGCACGTATGGCCGGTCGAACACCCCGCCCTGATCCGGAGCCAGCACCCAGTCGGGTTCCTCCGGCAGCGCCAGCCGTTCGGCCTCCGACTCCGCCCGGATCAGGCGAGCAACCCGCCGGCGCCCGAAGCGGTGGACGACATGGTTTTCCGAATCGGGATAAAGGAGTTCGTTTGCGAGGTCGGGCTCGGGCGCCATCTCCCCGGGATCCAGATCGATCATGCGGGGCTGCAGGTGCGCCGCTTCGCGGGCCACGCCCTTGCCGAAGCCCCACAGGACCGCGCCGGCGAGCTCCCCTCCGCGCTCACGCTCCAGCACCTGCGCTCCACGGGTCACGAACCAGATGCCCTTTTCCGGCGTGAGACCGGAGTCGGCCACTCCCTGCGCCAGGGCCAGGGCGCTCGCGCCTATTCGTTCGACGTCGTCGGCCACGTCGCCGGTCGTCGCGTCCTGTCCGGCACCGTCGAGTGCCATCAGGTGCGCGACCCCGCTGAAGGGCACGTCACCCGGAAGGCTGTCGATCAGCGATCGCCAGGACTCGCGCCGCTGCATCTCGACCGTCGCGCGGAAGACCCCGGGGCCTTTCGGCTCGGGCAACTCAACGTCCGGTTCGCCGCCGATGGCCAGCACCACCGTCTGGTTGCGAGCCGCCAGGTCAGTTGCCAGCTGCGCCGCCGCGCCCCCCTCGACCGCCGCCAGGATCCACGCGCCGGGCGGCTCCCGCACCTCGGCGGGCCCCTGCGCCACGATCACGCCCTTGTCCGGGGTCCGGTCCGTGTCGGCTTCGTCCACCCCGAGCACCTCGACCCCCTCGAAACCGGCGTCGCCGAGCGCGCGTCGCCACACCGCCGGGCTCGCCAGGGCATGATGCGGCCGGTAGTCGTCGGCGAACCGCCACCAGCCGTCCAACTGCCCGAATGTGAGATCCATCCAGCCCAGGCCGCTCAGGTTTTCGAGCGCGATCAACTGTCCCGAGGGCGCGAGCAGCCGGCGGCAATGCCCGAGGGTTTCCTCCAGGTATCGCGTCGCATGCAGGACGTTGGACGCGAGCAGGAGGTCGTAGCCGTGGGCCGCAAACCCCTGCTCGACGGGATCCTTTTCGATGTCCAGCGGACGGTACTCGATGCATCCGCCCCCATCTCCGAAACGGGCCTCCGCCTCCGAGAAAAAGCCTGCCGAGATGTCGGTGTACATGTAGTCGAATCGTCCCTCGGGCAGCAGCGGCAGCACGGAGGCCGTGGCCGAACCCGTGCCCGCCCCGACCTCGACCACCCGCAGGCGGCGTCCTTCGGGGAGGGCGTCGACGAGTTGCCGGACCGCCTCTTCGAGCAGCCGGTTCGCCGCGCGCGCGACGGGTGCCTTGAGATACAGGTCGGCGGCGGTCGGCTCTCCGCTGCTGAACAGCAGGGTGAGCGGATCCTCGCGGCCGCGCAGCACCTCGGGGAGGGCTCCGCCCGACCGCCTGAAGAGCCCCACTTCGGTCAGGCCGTGGGAGTATCGCCGAGCCATCACGGCGGCGTGTGCGTCCGGTTTGGGCGGAAGGACTTCCGGCCACGGATCTTCCGACCCCAGCGCGACGACGAAGCCGGAACCCCCTTCGACGAGCACCCCCGATTTGGCGAGCATCTCAAGCATTCGCCGGAATACGCGACCGTGCTCCGGCATGACGCGGAGTTGCTCCCGCAGAGTCTCCGGATCGACGACCGCGCCCCGGCTTCGCCGCCATCCCAGCGCGTCCAGCGTGGCGAGCGCGTACGACCACGACCAGTGCTCGAGATCGGTCAGCAGCGCATCCCGGTCATCCGGATCGACTCCCGCCTCGATGAGATGTTCCGGAAACAGGCGGGAGGCCGATTTGACCGATGCGGGGCTGGGAAAGAAGTCCGCCGGGGGCATGCCCGGTGGAAGGGCGCGTTCCCGCCACACGACCTCGTAGAGCAGGTCGCTGACGCCCTCGACCGTCGATAGCAGCGCGGCGCGTGTCGCCCGCTTCACCGTGTAGCCGCTCAACCCGCCAAGCAGCCTCCCCTGCGGGTCGTAGATGCGCAGCTCACCGGTCAGAACCTCGGGCGTTTCGTCCGCATTCGCTTCCGCCGCGACGGACCCCTCGTTCAAGCGCACATGGCATACCACCTGGTCAGGCAGGCGTCCCGTCGTCAGCCAGCAACGTTCCCAGCCGAAGGGCAGGTAGGTGACCGAGCCGTGCGGTCCGGTCAGGTCGCGGGCGGCTCCCACGACCTGAAAGCAGCCGTCCAGGACCAGCGGATGAACGTCCAGCGCGTTCGAGCCCGGACCTTCCGGAAACGACACCTCGCCCAGCGCTTCCCCCGGAGCGGACCACGCCCTGCGCAGCGTGCGGAAGGAGGGGCCGAGCTCAACCCCGGTCCCGGCCCGGGCGCGGTAGTAGTCCGCGACGTCCATGGGCGAGAGGCGGGCTTTCAGGCTGTCCAGGTCGATCCGCCCGCGGGCCTCGGGCGGGGAGCCGTCCGGTGCCACGCGTCCCTCCACGTGCATCGTCCATTCCTCGTCACCGCCCCTGCTGAAGAGCTGGAATCGGCGTGATGCCAGCGGATCGCCGGCGTCCATCACCAGTTGCATCCGGCGCGCTGGCTCGCTCTTGCCGTCCCCGGAGTCCTCCGTGAACACCAGCGCGTTGTGCAGCTGCATGTCCTCCACGGCCGCCGTCCCGCGCCCCTCGGAGCGCGAGGCCGCCACGGCCATCGCCCCGTACAGCGCGCCCGGCGCCACGACTCGTCCGAACACGCGGTGATCGTCCAGCCACTCCGGATCCGAAGGGAACAACTCCGTCTCGAACGTGACCTCGCCGCGCGCCGTCTCGTGCCGCGATCCGAGAAGGGGATGGCCCGCTCCGAGTACCCGCCTTCTGGGGGCATCGAGCCGGTGGCGCCTTCGCTGGAACGGGTAGCCGGGGACCGCGATCCGCCGCCGGGCTTCCCCCGCGAACAGTCCCTCGAACCGGATCGGAAGCCCGGCCTCGTAGGCACCCGCGACCGCCTCCGCGAAGTCGCCGCCACCTCGGGTCGATGCCGGGTCGTCGGAGGGAGGACTCAGCGTCGAGACCACCGCGGGGGCCGGGGTGCCGGCCGACTCCGGCCAGGCCGACAGCGCCATCGGGGCCAGGACCGGGCGTGGCCCGATTTCCACCACCAGATCCACGCCCAGCTCCGCGAGCGATTCCACGCCGCTGGCGAACGCCACGGCCTCGCGCGCGTGACGCGTCCAGTAGGGGCCATCGAGGGTCTGGCCGGACTCGACCGGCCGGCCGGTCAGGTTGCTCACCACGGTGAGGGAAGGGGAGGCGACCGCCACGCCCTCCAGGGACTCTTCCAGAGCGGGGAGGATGGGCTCCACCAGGGCGCTGTGGAACGCCTTCCTGGTGTTCAGGCGCCGTACCCGAATCCCCTCCGCGTCGAAGTTCCTGGAGATGGTTTCGATTTCGTCAACGGGGCCGCTGACCACCTGGTGGGTGCCGTTGTCGCCGGAGATGCTGAGTCCAACGCCACCGGACACGGCGTTGTGTGCCTGCACGGCTGCCGCCACCCGCGCGGAGGGTGCGAACACCGCGGCCATGGCCCCGTCGGCCATTCCCGACATCAGCGCGCCGCGCGCACAGGCGAAGCGCATGCCGTCCTCCAGGCTGAACACGCCCGCCGCCTGCGCCGCCGCCAGTTCGCCGACGCTGTGACCCACCACCACGGCGGGGCGCACGCCAACGCTCGACCAAAGGGCGGTCAGCGCGCATCCCAGCGCGTAGAGCGCCGGCTGCTCCCAGGCGGTGTCGCCCAGTTCTCCCTCCGACCCGCCACGGCCGAACATGACATCCAGCAGCGAGCCGCCCCTTTCGGCGCGGACAACCGATTCGCAGCGGTCGAGGACGGCTCGAGCCACGGGCTCCGTCTCGTACAGTGCCCGGCCCATCCCGACCCACTGGCTTCCCTGTCCGGTGTAAGCGAACGCCACCTTTCCGGCGGCGCCCGGCCCCGGAATGTCCCCGCCTTCCGTCACTGCCTCCAGCTGCCCGCGGAGTGACGCGGCGTCCCGGAACACCACCCCGGCGCGATGATCGAAATGGCTGCGCCCCACGCCCGCGGTCCAGGCCATGTCCGACAGGAGCGGTTCCGCGTCGGCTCCTTCCATGGCCAGCTGGTCAGCGCGTTCCTCGAGCCACGACAGGTACCGTCCCGCCGATTCCCTCAGCGCGGCCTCCGACTTGCCCGAGAGAGGCAGCAAACGCGCCTGGCGCTGCTGCAGGGCCTGGTCGGGCAACGGCAGATGCCCCAGAGTCGCGGGAACCGACACCTGGACCGATTGCCGCGGCCCCGCCGCCAGGGGACCCCCTTCATCCGCAGCCCCGTTCGCACCGCGATACTCCTCAACTACAAGGTGGGCGTTCGTTCCGGAGATGCCGAAGCAGTTGACCCCGGCCACGCGCCGGCGGCCCGAATGGTCCGGCCACTCCATCGTCTCCGAAGTCACGCGCAGCGGCATGCGATCCCAGTCCACCGCCGGGTTGGGATCGTGGAAATGCAGGTGCTTGGGGATGATGCCCCGCCTGACCACCAGCGCCGCCTTGATGAGCCCGACGACGCCGGCCGCCGACTCCAGATGGCCCACGTTCGTCTTCACCGAACCGATCAGAAGCGGGTCCCGGGCGTCGCGTCCCTTGCCGTAGACGCTGGATACGGCGTTCAGCTCGATCGGGTCGCCGACCGCGGTTCCGGTTCCGTGCGCCTCGACGTAGTCCACCTCCAGCGGATCGACCCCCGCCTGGAACAAAGCGTCCTCCATGACCTGTTCCAGAGCGGGCGTGTTCGGCACGGTCAGGCCGACACCGGTCCCCCCGTGGTTCACCACCGAGCCGCGGATCACCGCCCAGATCCGGTCCCCGTCCGCCACGGCGTCGCTCAGGCGCTTGAGCACCACGACGCCGCAGCCCTCGGCCCGAACGTAGCCGTTCGCGGAGGCATCGAAGGTCTTGCACTGCCCATCGGGGGACAGCATCATCGCGTCCGCGCGCAGCTCGTAGATGCGCCCGTTGAGGATTGCCTGCACACCGCCCGCAAGGGCGAGGTTCGCCTTGCCCTGCTGCAGATCTGCGACCGCGTCGTTGATCGCCACCATGGCCGACGCGCAGGCGGCATCCACCGCCTTGGCGGGGCCGGTCAGCCCGAGCACGAACGAGACGCGCCCGGCGGTCCCGTTCAGGTTCGTGCCGCTCAGCGCGTACAGGCACGCCGCCGCCTCGGCGGGCTTGGCCGAATCCACCACCAGCATGCGGTACTCGTCGTTGCTGATCCCGGAGTAGACGCCGGTGCGGCTCTCCCTCAGGCGATCCGGGTCGATGCCCGCGTCTTCAAGCGCCTGCCAGCTCACCTCCAGCATCATGCGCTGCTGTGGATCGAGCAGCTCGGCCTCTACAGGGGAGATCCGGAAAAAGGCGTCGTCGAACCGGTCGATTCCGTCGACGAAGGCGCCGAAGCGGCAGCCCTCGCTCTGGACCGCATTGTCGCCGAAGATCTGGCCCCAGCGTCCTTCCCCGGAACCCGGAACCCCCTCGACCACCGCGTTTCCCCCGGTCTCCAGGAGTCGCCAGAAGGCTTCGATGTCGTTTGCGCCCGGGAACCGGCACGCCATGCCGATGATGGCGATCGGCTCTCCGGATCCGAACGCAGGCTTGGAGGCTGAATCAGGCCTGGAAGCTGACATGTTTCGTTTCCTCCGCTTCCCTCGAAGCGGATGTCGATACTCGTTCGCGTGAAGGGTGAGAGCGACCTGCGTTTGCGCACGGTCCCGCTACAAGGATAGCCGCACTCCGTTGGAGTGGCAGCACCGCGCCGGCACGACGAAGGCGCCGCCGGACCGATCCGACGGCGCCTTCTTCCAGTGTTTTCTGCTCAGCCCGGCACGATGGCCGCTGGCCCGAACAGATACGATCACTCGGCTAACGGCGATCGCTTGCCCATGCCAGGCTGAACAGGGTACTTGGACTAGACAATTGATCACCTCCTTTTCATGAGTCGACATCGGGCCGAACACCGGCGGGCCCAGGCCCGCGGTCCGTCGGAGAACGCCATCTGAGCGATTCCCCAGCGGCCCGCCACCCCCTAATGGAGCAGTTGCCGGAAATTACATGGCCGTGACGCCTGCGGCAAGCGAGGGGCTGGACGCGGGGGATCATTTGTTTCCGGCGCTGCCGGGGTCGGACGCCTGGCGCCGCGAGCGCAGCCTTTCGATCCGGGAGAGTGAGTTGGATTCCCGCCGTGCTCGACGATGAAGCTGCTGCTGGAACTCGTGCCCGCCTCAGGCACGCGGCAGGATGCCTACGCCTCCCGGAACGCCTTGCGGAAGAGCATGAGCGCGACCGTGACCGCGATCCCGATCCACAGGAAGCCCCAGACCATCGTGGGGACGCCGGTCATCTCGGCGAGCATGCGCGCGTCGGACTGGAGTTCCGGGCGGTCGATGATGTCGCTCTTGATGTCGAGGATGGCGTACAGGCAGCTGGTGAGCCCGAGCGTGGTGAGCAGTACCCGGTTCGCCCGTGCCGGGAGCTTCGCCGCCGAAGCGAACAGGGCCAGCCCGAAGAGGAGACCGAAGCCGAAGCCGAAGGAGTTGCGCACATACAACAGCGTCAGCACGACCACCATCAGGCCCACCGCGCCGACGATCCACCGTGACGGCCGGGCGCCGGCGCGCGCGCCCATGAGCAGCAGCGCGCCCCAGCCCAGGCTCCCGAGATATCCCGCGGACAGTGTCAGGAACGCGTTGCCGCCGGGACAGTAGCACACGCCGCCTTGGGCCGGGTCGAGTTCGATGGCCTGGATGGTGCCCCCGGTGGCGAGCGCCGCGATGCCGTGGCTGATCTCGTGGAGGAGCACCACGAAGACCTTCAGTGGATAGACGACGGGAGTATCCCACGCGAACCAGATCGCCCCGAAATAGAGGGCGAAGCCGGCGAGGAAGACGAGGCGTCGTTTGGTCTGGGGGTTCATGCCGGATAGGTACGTCGCGCGGAGGCGAGGGGTTCCAGAGCCGGCGGTTCCTGCGGCAGGAGGGTCAGGGCGCCCGGCCCTCGAGGATGGCCGCGAGCACGCGCGCGTCGATGTTGCCGCCCGACACCACCGCGACGACCGGGCCGTCGCCGACGCCGGGAAGGTCGCCCAGCCC
>VYDD01000300.1 GCA_009843625.1 Gammaproteobacteria bacterium
GGTGTGCGGCGGCTACGGGGTTCTGGGCGGAGCGATCGCCGCGGAGCTGGGGCGTGCGGGGTCGCGGGTCGCGGTTCTGGGCCGCCGCCGCGAGCAGGCTGAAGCGAAGGCTGCCGGGATCGGTGGAGCCATCGCGCTGGAGGCGGACGTGCTTGACGAAGAGGCGCTTTGCCGGGCACGTCGCGAGCTCCTCGACCGGTGGGGAGCAGTGGATGTGCTGGTCAACGCCGCGGGGGGGAACGTGAAGCGTGCGCGCAGCGACGAGGGGAGCATTTTCGCGGTTCCCGCAGATGCCTTTGACGAGGCCCTCCGCCTGAACCTCCACGGCTCGGTCGTGCCGTCCATGGTCTTCGGTGAGGCGATGGCCGCTCGGGGCGCCGGCTGCATCGTGAACATCTCGTCGATGGCGGCGCTCCGGGTTCTCACCCGCGTCATGGCCTACTCGGCCGCCAAGGCCGCCATCGAGAACTTCACGCGCTGGATGGCGGTCGAACTGTCCCGCCGGCACGGGGACGGTCTCCGGGTCAATGCGGTCGCGCCCGGCTTCTTCCTGGCGGAGCAGAACCGGGCCGTGCTGGTGAAGCCTGACGGGAGCTACACCGCGCGGGCCAGGCGCATCATCGAACACACCCCGATGGGGCGGCTGGGGAGGCCCGCGGAGGTGGCGGGCGTGGTCCGCTGGCTTGCGAGCGACGCCGCGTCGTTCGTCACCGGCGCCGTGATCCCCGTCGACGGGGGCTTCAGCGCCTTCAGCGGCATCTGAGGCGCCCATGCTGATGAGCTTCCGCTGGTTCGGTCCCGGGGATCCGGTGAGCCTGTCGCGGATTCGCCAGATCCCCGGCGTCGAGGGAGTGGTCAGCGCGCTGCACGACATCCCCGCGGGAGAAGCGTGGCCGCGGGACGAGCTGAGCCGGCTGGGAGAGGCGATCGATGAGGCGGGGCTCCGCTTTGCAGTGGTCGAGAGCATTCCCGTCCACGACGACATCAAGCTGGGGCGGCCTTCGAGGGACCGGCTGATCGAGCGCTATTGCGAGAGCGTGCGCGCCGTGGGCCAGATCGGCGTGCCGGTCCTGTGCTACAACTTCATGCCCGTGCTCGACTGGACCCGCACGAGCATCGACATGCGGCTGGCGGATGGCTCGGCCACGCTCGCGTACGATCCGGATGAGCTGGCCGCGCTTGATCCGGCGCGGGGCCCGGCCGCCCTTCCGGCGTGGTCGCCTGCCGAGCCCGAACGGCTTCCAGAGCTGCTCGCCGCCTTCCGCGTGATGGAAGAGGAGCAGCTCTGGGAGAGCCTGGGGTACTTCCTGGAGGCCGTGGTGCCCGTGGCGGAGGAATCCGGTGTCCTGATGGCGATGCATCCGGACGATCCGCCGTGGCCGGTCTTCGGGCTGCCGCGCATCGTCACGGATGGTCCCGCGCTGGAGCGGTTGCTGGGGCTGGTGGATCGGCCCGCCAACGGGGTCACCTTCTGCACCGGCTCCCTGGGCGCCCGGCCCGACAACGATTTGCCTGCGATCATCCGCCGCCTGGGTTCGAGGATCCACTTCGCGCATTGCCGCAACGTCCGCGTGACCGGCGCCCGGCGCTTCCACGAGAGTCCCCACCTGTCGCGGCTGGGGGATGTGGACCTGCAGGAGGTGGTCCGCGCGCTGCGCGAGGTGGGGTTTGCCGGCCCGATGCGTCCCGATCACGGACGCATGATCTGGGGCGAGACGGGCCAGCCGGGCTACGGCCTGTACGATCGGGCGCTCGGGGCGATGTACCTGCAGGGGCTTTGGGAGGGCGTGGTGCGCGAGAAGCGAGGGCCGCGATGACGTCCCTCAACGAACGGATCGGCCGGCTGGGCGTGGTCCCCGTGGTCGTCATCCGCGACCCGCGCCGCGCGGTGCCGCTCGCGCGCGCACTGGCCGAGGGCGGGCTTCCGTGCGTCGAAATCACGTTCAGGACGTCCGGAGCCGGGGAGGCGTTGCGCCGCATCGCGGCGGAGGTTCCCGACGTCCTGCTCGGCCGCCGGCACCGTCCTCACCCCGGGGCAGGCGGAGGCCGCGCGGGAGGCGGGGGCGCGATTCGTGGTCTCGCCGGGCTTCGATGCCCGGGTGGTCGACTACTGCCGGGCGCACGAGCTCGCCGTCTATCCGGGCGTGTGCACGCCCACAGAGATTCAGCACGCGCTCGAGGCGGGGCTCGGCGTGCTGAAGTTCTTTCCCGCCGGGCCCCTCGGAGGAGCGTCCTTCCTCAAGGCGGTCTCGGCGCCCTTCCCAGGTCTGCAGTTCATCCCTACGGGAGGAGTGAAGCGCGAGCACCTTCCGGGCTACCTCGAGCTCGATCAGGTGTTGGCCTGCGGCGGCTCCTGGCTCGCGCCGGCCGCGTGGATCGACGAGGACGCCTTCGACCGGATCCGCAACGAGGCCGCGAGGACCGCCGCCGTCGTCCGGGGAGAGCGCCCATGACCTCACCGATGCGCATCGTGACCTTCGGCGAGCTCATGCTGAGGCTCCGGGCTCCGGGACGCGAGCGACTGCTCCAGAGCCCGCGTCTCGAGGCGACCTTCGGGGGCGCCGAAAGCAACGTGGCGGTATCGCTCGCCAACTTCGAGCTGGACGCCGCCTTCTGCACGGTCCTGCCCGCCAACCCGATCGGGGATGCGGCCATCGGCGAGCTGCGCCGCTTCGGCGTGGACACCCGGCACATCCGGCGGGGAGGTGAGCGCATGGGCATCTACTACCTGGAGACGGGGGCGACTCAGCGGCCCAGCCGGGTGGTCTACGACCGCGCCAATTCGTCCATCTCGCGCGCCCGTCCGGGCGATTTCGACTGGGATGCCGTCTTCGAGGATGCGGACTGGTTCCACATCACCGGCATCACGCCGGCGCTCAGCACCTCGGCCGCGGAGCTTTCGCTCGAAGCGGTCCGCCGGGCGAGAGAGCGGGGCGTGACCGTCTCGTGCGATTACAACTACCGGAGCAAGCTCTGGAAGTGCGGCAAGACCGCCCCCGAGGTGATGCGCGAACTGGTGGCGCACGTGCAGATCGGCATCGCCAACGAGGAGGACTGCCAGCGCTCGCTCGGGATCGCTTCGAATGTGGACGTAGAGGCCGGCGCCCTGGATCGTGAGCGCTACCGGGTGCTGGCCGAGCGCGTGCTGGCCGCCTTTCCGAACCTGGAGAAGCAGGTCATCACCCTGCGTGAAAGCCGGAGCGCCGACCACAACGCCTGGGGCGCCTGCCTGCACGACGGGCGAGACTTCATGGTCAGCCGCAGATACGACGTGCCGGACATCGTCGACCGCGTCGGGACCGGCGACGCCTTCGCCGCGGGGTTCATCTACGGGCTCGCGGCCTATGGCGACGACAGGCGAGCGTTGGAGTTCGGGACGGCGGCCGGCTGCCTGAAGCACTCGGTCCCCGGCGACTTCCACCGGGTGGGCGTGACCGAGGTGGAGGCGCTGATGGGCGGGGGTGGCAGCGGCCGTGTACAGCGGTGAGGGCCCAGCGTGTGCCGCCGGGTCAGTGATTCCGCGCTCGGCTTGACGCCCCCAGCACCCCTGCCAGCCCCAGGCCGATCCAGAACGCGGACGATGCCATCCACATCTTGAAGGTCGGCAGGAGCGTCCACACCTCTTGCCCACCGCTCATCCCCCATGCGAATGAGTCTCCACCGATGTACCACGCAACGAAGTCGCTGGCCCGCTGAATCCAGTCGATGTCCCGGAAGTCGGCGATGCCCAGCACGACCCCGCCCGCGACCCAAAGCCCGGCGGCCCAGAACAGCGGACGCCGTGTGGCGAGCATGAGGGTGCTGGCCACGAGATAGGCCGCGGTTGCCGACGTGAACGGGAGTGCCCACTCCCACCACGGAGTGGTCCAGTTCACAGACTCCATGGCGCCGGGCGTCCCGGCGGCGGCTCCCGCGGGGTCGAGAACCAGCAGGCGAACTTCGTCGACACCCAGGGTTCCGCCGCTTGCCAGCACGGTGAGCGTGACCCACACGAGGGCCGCGCTCAGGATCGCGAGGAGCCAGACCCATCCGGCCGCCACCTTGAGAAGCGTGTGCCTCCGGTGATCGACAGGCATCGACCACAGCGGGGTGTCGCCGAACCGGCGCTCGCCCTTCCACGCCACGAACGGAAGCAGGAGGGCGGCGAGCACGGCGAAGAAGCCCCACGGGGGCTCCCCGGGATCGAAAACGAGTTGGCCGCCCTCCCCATCGCCCATTGCCTGCCGGCCCGGCCTTCGGCTGCCCGCGATCCGGGCCACCGCGCCGAGCACCCGCGCCAGGGCCGGGCGGGCGCCCGCGCGGCGGATGGCCAGCCCTACCACGCGCAGCTGCTCGATCCACACGGTCTTCATCGCGGGCAAGCGGCCCGCCGTCGAGTCCGTCATGTTGCCTCCCTTCCGGAGAGTAGAGCCAGCGCTGCTTCGTCCACCGACAGGGGAGCGACTTCACGCACCGCCGCGCCCGCCTGCGACAGGCCGCGCGTAACGGCGTCACGGTCGCCCCACACCGTCCATTCGATTGCGCGGGCCGCGCCGCTGCGCCTGACCACCCGCCCCGGCAACTCGCCGGGCCCCGTCCAGCCTTCAGGAACGTCGGCCCAGTAGCGCAACAGGCCCCCGTACAAATCGTCGCGCGGCAGTTGCCCGAGGAGCCGCCCCTCCGACAGCACGCCCACGTGATCCACCAGGGGCTCCACCTCGTAAACCCTGTGCGTGGAGATCACAACGGTGGTCGGAGAATCGGCGAGATATTCGCTGAGGATGCTCAGGGTCTCATCGCGCACAACGTGATCCAGGCCGTCGGTCGGCTCGTCCAGCAGGAGCAGCGGCGGCCTGTGCGCCAGCGCGGTAACGAGCTGCACGCG
The DNA here is from genome assembly GCA_009843625.1 of Gammaproteobacteria bacterium. Lineage (GTDB taxonomy): Bacteria > Gemmatimonadota > Gemmatimonadetes > Longimicrobiales > Gaopeijiaceae > BD2-11. Next base: position 4,865 of record VYDD01000300.1, read on the forward strand.
CCGGCTCTGGCCCTTCGACAGCGCGTGGCACTTCCGTCCGGGATCGATCCCGTACCTTGCCCTCAATTCGCGGGCGTACTCCGCGTCCCAGGACGGGTGGTAGACCGCCTGGTGCTCCAGCAGCCGGCCCACCGTCATCCAGGAGTAGCCGACCCGGTAGTCCTCCGGCACATAGCCGATACCCGCGCGCACTTCGGCTCCCCGGTCGGCCGGGTCCCGCCCCAGGACGCTGACCGCTCCGTCCTGGTATCGGACGAGACCCATGAGGGTCCGGATCAGCGTGCTCTTGCCCGCGCCGTTGGGACCCACAAGCACGTATACGGCCCCTTCCGGGACCTGCAGATCCAGGCCGTCCAGAGCGCGTGTGGAGCCGAACCGCCTGGCCAGCTCCCGTGTCGTCACCGCGAATGGGCCGTTCCCGAGGTCGATGGGAAGCGCCGCCGTGGCTGTGTCCGTCATCGTCCGTCCTCCTTGCTCCCGTCTCCGTGCAGGCTTCCACCCTCCACCTCCCGCAGCGCCGTCATCAGATCGGCCAACCCGAGTCCGTGCCGCGAGGCGTCGGCCAGGGCCCGCCTCGCAACCTCCCGCGCAAGGCGCGGGCGCTCCTTCTCATCCGGCCGCACCCCCGGCGCCACGAACGTGCCCTTGCCATGCCGGACCTGGACCACGCCGTCGCGCTCGAGCGCCGCATACGCCTGCGATACGGTCCGGGGATTCACGCGGAGACTCGACGAGAGATCGCGCACCGACGGGAGCGGATCCTCGGGACGAAGACTTCCCCGAACGAGGCCGCTGCGCACGGCATCCATGATCTGGACGTACAGCGGGCGGCCGTCGGCGTGGCTGAGTCTGATCTTCATGGCGCCTCAACTGTTGTAGTCATATACTACAGGTGCAACAGTATCGAATGCGGCCGGAAGTGTCAAGGTACCCACCAGGTGCTTGACTTTGGCATCGCGGAGCCGGCCATTTCCGGAACTCCAAGGTTCTGGAGGGCGCGGGGCTGCCGACCCGATGAGTCGAAGGTGCGAGGCGGCCGTGCCCTCCTGGCCAAGCGATCTGCGCACACGAAGGGAGCCGAATGAGCAACCTGACTCTCGCCAGGGAAGGGGAAACGGATATCGTCGCAACGCGCCGTTTCAAGGCCTCGCCCGAGGCGCTTTATCGCGCACACACGGACCCGGAGCTAGTCCGGCAGTGGGTCCTCGGACCGCCCGGATGGTCAATGACGGTGTGCGTGAACGAGGCCTGGCCCGGGGGGCGTATCCACTACGAATGGCAGCACGAGGATGGTCAGCGGTTCGGCATCACGGGTGAGATGCTCGAGATCGAGTCTGGAACGCGCATCGTCCACAGCGAGCGGATGGAGCTGGACGACGGAACGGCCGAGTACCGTGTTGAGACCCGCTTCGAAGCCGACGGCGAAGACGCTCTGTTGACATTGCGCATGATCTTCGCCGATGAGGCGACGCGAGAGACGATGATCGAAACCGGGATGGAGCACGGCATGGAGGCGAGCTACGCGCGCGTCGATCCGTTGTTGACGAGCCCCGGCGGCCAATGAGCCCCGAATACCCACTACCGGTCGTGGGATGCCCCCTACCGGTAGTGGGTGTTCCTGCCGCGGGAGGTTCGCGGCCCGGCTAGCGCCAACTGTTGACGATGTCCTCGGCGATGCGGCCCAGCGTGGACTCCAGCTCGATGAAGTCGCCCGTGTTCTGGTTGGTGAAGACCGCGATCACGGTGGGCCCGCCTTCGTAGTACAGGATGCCGACGTCGTTGCCCGCATAGGGCGGCCAGTCGCCGGTCTTGTGCGCCACCGAGGCGCGGAAACGGATGTAGCGGGGAAGGCGCGTGCTGTAGAACTGGCGCTCCAGGATGCGGATCATCTCGTCGCTCGACGCGCGCGAAGCGACATCCGCGTTATGGATCTGCTCGAGCAGGCCGGCGATCTCACGGGCGGTGATGCTGCCCAGCCATTCCTCCGAATCACCCTCGAAGCGGAAGGTGCGCTCGGAGGCCTCCGGGTCGGAGGGGAAGCCGCGCTCGAAGACCTCGCTGTGTGCCAGCGCCTCGTTGGCGGGGTCGGCCATGACCCACACCCGGCGGAAGAGCTCGCCGGTGGTGGCGCGCAGGCGGGTCTGCTCGTACCCGAACTCCGACAGCATCTCGTTGACCCGCTCCTGCCCGAGGCGCGCGATCATGATATCGGTGGCGGTGTTGTCGCTGGTGATGATCATCTGAGTGATCAGGTCCCGCCAGGTCGGCTCCAACTCGGGCGCGAAGGTCTGGAGCAGGCCGCTTCCCCGGCGCAGATCCTCGGGCCGGATGCGGTAGCGCTCGTCGAGGTCGAGCCTGCCCGCCTCCGCGTCGCGGTACGCGAGCACCATGACCGGGATCTTGATGACGCTGAGCGCGTTCATCGGCTCGTCGGCGCGGATGGCGATCTCGCGGCCCGATGGCAGGTGCCGGGCGAAGAGCGAGGTGCGGGCCGGGAGGCCGTCGAGCCGGGCCGTTACGCGCGCGGCGAGCTCGGAGGCGTCGCCGGTAGCAGCCTGGACGGATTCAATCGCGGCCAGGCCGGTTCCCGCTCCGCCGGCGGTGCCATCCGCCGCGGATGAGCCTCCGGGGGCGGATCCATCACCGCAGGCCATAGCGAACGCGGACAGCACCACCAGCATCACGGCTCGGCAACCGAGTTGTGCGGCCTCCGGCGAGATCCTGGTTCCAGGCCCGTCCCGGTCCATCAGTCCGCCTCGAAGCCGTTGCGCTTGTGGCTGCCGTCGCAGAAAGGCTTGTTCGCCGAGCCGCCGCAGCGACACAGGAAGGTCGCCTTGCCGGGGCGCGTTGTGATGGGGTCTCCCGCGTCGTTCTGGAGTTCGATTTCGCCATCGATTCGACAGGGTCCATTCCTGATGACGCGGATGGTCACTTGTGACATTCGTTTCCTCACTGGATTGGGGGGAGATTCAGCCACGCATGTATGGCCGCCGTCCGGGTGCTAGATTTGTCACCATTGAGCGCGAATGACAACCCGGAGCGATGGAAGCGCCATGAGTCACGTGAAGCGCAGGCCCTCGGCGGCCGTGGATATCGGTGGAGTCATGGTCGGCGGGGACCACCCGGTCGTCGTGCAGTCGATGACCAACACCGACACCGCCGACGCCGAGGCCACCGCCGCGCAGGTCGCCGCCCTGGCCGCCGCCGGGAGCGAGCTGGTGCGGATCACGGTCAACCACCACCCGGCCGCCCGCGCGGTCCCCGAGATCGTGGCGCGCCTGCGCGACCAGGGCGTCGAGGTGCCGATCGTGGGCGATTTCCACTACAACGGGCACATCCTGCTCGCCGAGCATCCGGCGTGCGCGCGCGCCCTCGCCAAGTACCGCATCAACCCCGGCAACGTCGGCGCCAAGCGGCGCGACGAGAACTTCAGCAGCATCATCCGGCTGGCCATCGAATACGACAAGCCGGTGCGCATCGGCGTCAACTGGGGCTCGCTGGACCGGCGGCTGCTGACCGAGCTCATGGACGAGAACGCGAAGCGCGCGCGGCCCCGTGACGCCGGCGAGGTCGTTCTGGATGCGATGGTGGAGAGCGGCATGCGCTCCTCCGTCCTCGCCGAGGAGGTCGGGCTGGGCCACGACCGCATCGTCATCAGCGCGAAGGTCTCCAAGGTGCAGGATCTGGTGACCGTTTATCGCAAGCTGGCGCCCCTGAGCGACTACGCGCTTCACCTCGGGCTGACGGAAGCCGGCATGGGCATTCCGGGCATCGTAGCCAGCGCTGCGGGGCTGGCTCCGCTGCTGCTCGAGGGGATCGGCGACACCATCCGCGTCTCGCTGACGCCCCGTCCGGGTGGGGACCGAACCGAGGAAGTGCAAGTCGCGAAGCAGATCCTGCAGTCGCTCGAGATCCGCAACTTCGAGCCCCAGGTCACCTCATGTCCGGGATGCGGACGGACCACCAGCGTTTTCTTCCAGGAGCTGGCGGAGGACATCCAGGGGTATCTGCGCGCGCGGATGCCGGTCTGGAAGTCGATGCATCCCGGGGTCGAGGAGATGCGCGTCGCGGTCATGGGCTGCGTGGTGAACGGTCCCGGGGAGTCGAAGCACGCCGATATCGGCATCTCGCTGCCCGGCACCTTCGAGGAGCCCAAGGCCCCGGTCTATGTGGACGGAGCCCACTACTGCACGCTAAAGGGCGAGGGCCTGGCGGACGAGTTCAAGGAGATCGTGGACGACTACGTGCGTCGCCGGTACGGGATGAAGGAGACGGCGGGCGCGGGCGCCTGAGCCGGAGGCGGGGCGGAGGCTACGGGCTCGACAGATGCGTTTCGCATTCGCGCACACCCTCCTCGACACCGGCGGCTCGGTACAGCTTCGCGGCCCTGCGCCACAGGTGCCGCGCCCCTTCAGCGTCGCCGAGTTCCTCCCTGAGCAGGGCCATGGGCCGAACGGCGTTGGCGTGGTCCAGGGGATGGGCCGTCCTGTCGCGATCGTACAGGTCGAGCGCCTCCTCGTAACACCGTCCCGCTGAATCGAGCCGACCAAGGCGCTGGTTCACCTGGCCAAGGTGCCGCACCGCGTGTGCGAGCCGCAGCGGATCGCGGGTCTCACGCGCGGCCGCGACCGACTCCTCGAACAGAGTCCGGGCCTTGTCCGGGTGGCCCAGGTCCAGCGCGACGTGGCCGAGCTTGCCTAACGCGACGGACAGCTCCTTGCTCGCACCTGCCTGCCGGGAGATCTCGCAGGCCCTGACGAGGTCGGCCTCGATCCGTGCCATGAGGGTGCCGAGGGCCGCCTCGTCGGCTGATGGCGATTGCAGCGCCTCCCAGCGCGATCGCCATGCCTTCACGATGAGTGCCCGCGCGTGCTTCTCCGCCCCGCTCACCGCCTGGAGCCGCCCGAAATGCCGGCTATGGCCGGATCGTCGTGTGCGGTGGACCTGTTCATGTTGACGCGTCCTCCTTCGAGCCCGTACGAACCGGGCGGCGGGGCCCAGGGGCCGTCGCTGGTGGCGTCGAGGCGCGTGCGCACGGCCCGCCATCCCATCTCGGCGTCGGGCACCATCAGGATGTCCCACACTTCGCGCCGGATCACCCCGTTGGTACCGGCCCCGTCGATCAGACGGACCACGCGCATCGACAGCCGTCCGCCGGCGATGGGTTCGGGCATGACGAGTTGGTAGAGCACGCCCGCGTTCCGGATGCGGCAACCCTCGGGGGACGGGAAGTCGGGGCAGAGCAGCACGTCCTCGACCGCGGCGACCTCGACGTAGCCGAGCTGCTCCAGCGCGCTCCGGTTCTCGTCGTCCAGCAGGGCGCGGCCGGTGACGCCGGGAGGGCGCCCGACCTGTTCGGCGAAGAAGGTGGGCTGCTCACCCGGCGGGAGCACGTCGAAAATGACCTCGACGGCCTTGCGGTTGGCCCGTTGCGCCACGGCGTGTGTCGGCGTGAGGGCAATCAGCGCCGCCAACGCCGCCACGGCGAGGGCGACCGACCGCGCTGTTCGCCTACGCCGCCCCGGACGCCACACCGCCGGGTCTGGTCGCCTCGTCCGTCCGGTAGGCACTCGTTTGCGCATCACCGGCCTCACCGGCCACCCGGCGCGGCAGCGGTCTGGCCGGCGGGCGCGGGATCGGCCTCTCCTGCGGCCAGCGTCTCCAGTGCGCGCCCGATGCGGTCGAGGGAGACGTCCTTCCCGAGGTGGTAGAGCACGTCGAAGATGCCGGGGCTCGCGGCCTGGCCGGTGAGCGCCACCCGGAGCGGATGGATCAGGCGCCCCGCGCCCACGCCGAACTCCTCGGCGAGACTCCGGAGCGAGCTCTCCAGCGGCTCGGGCTGCCACTCGCAGTGCTCGAACCTCCGGCGGAGGGCGTTCAGATACTCCTCTACCTGCGCTCGGCGCTTCCAGTGCTTGCGTACAGCCTTGGGTTCGTAAGAGATCTCGCCCGGCAGGTAGAGCAACACGTTGCGGGCCAGCGCGTCCAGGCTGCGCGCCCGCGTGTGCAGCAGGTCGAGCAGGCCTTCGTACCAGCCCGGCCGGTCCTTGATCGTCGCATCCGCTGCCTGCGGGAGCTGCGCCTTCACGAGCGACCCCAGCCGGGCGAGATCCATGCGCGACAGGTGGCGGCCGTTGAGCCAGGCGAGCTTGTCGGCGTCGAACACCGAGCCCTTGCGCAGGATGCGCTTGAGCGAGAAGCGCCGGACGATCTCGTCCAGCTCCATCACCTCGCGGTCGTCGCCGGGGGACCAGCCGAGGAGGGCAAGGAAGTTGACCTTCGCCTCCGGCAGAATGTCGCGCCGATACTCGGCGAAGACGGTGGCGCCGTGGCGCGGGGAG